>NZ_OY782770.1:1200000-1501121 GCF_963678245.1 uncultured Sunxiuqinia sp. | reverse complement strand
GAGCACTACATTGATCGTATTCGCCAGAGACTTGTCGGCGGCGTTCGAGCGAAATGAGGTTGATTATAAATTGAATGTCAAGAAAGTGTATCCTGAAGTGCGCGAAGGCCAATTTGAAATTGATCTGCTTTTTGCAGACGAAAAGCCCGATAACATTCGGACGGGGCAGACGTACCATATCAAGCTGGAGCTGGGTCAGCCCGAAAAAGCAGTGTTGTTGCCACGCGGCGGCTTCTTCCAAAGCACTGGCGGGCAATGGGTTTTTGTATTGAACGAAAATGGAACTGAGGCCGAGAAGCGAAGCATTCGAATTGGCAAGCAAAATCCGCAGTACTACGAAGTTTTAGAAGGATTGGAATCCGGCGAACAAGTCATAACTTCGAGCTACGAGCTGTTTGGAGATAATGATCGTATCGTGTTTAAGTAGTAATGATTAGATAAGAATAATTTATAAATTGATAGAATAAGTTTCAATAATAAATTTTAAAAGCATGAGTAAAGGGTTTTCTTGGCTCTCAGCTCTATGCCCCAACGTATTTTTATCATGATAAAAACAGTCAACTTAACCAAAGTATTTCGCACGGAAGATATTGAAACCAGTGCGTTGAATCAAGTCAGCCTGCATGTGCAGAAAGGCGAGTTTGTAGCCATTATGGGGCCATCTGGATGTGGAAAGTCAACTTTGCTCAATATTATTGGCTTACTTGACAATCCTTCGGGTGGAGAGTATTTTTTCGATGGCAAAGAAGTGGGTCAGTTGAAAGAACGCAACCGAACCCAGTTGCGTAAAGGCAACATCGGCTTCGTATTTCAAAGCTTTAACCTGATTGATGAGCTAAATGTATACGAAAACGTAGAGTTGCCGCTCATCTACCTGAAGTTGAAAGCCAGTGAGCGTAAAGCCATGGTCGAAAAAGTGCTGGAGCGCATGAGAATCAGCCATCGCCGGAAACATTTTCCTCAACAATTGTCAGGAGGACAGCAGCAACGTGTAGCCATTGCCCGTGCCGTGGTAGCTAATCCTAAGCTGATTTTGGCGGATGAGCCAACCGGTAACCTCGACTCGAAAAACGGTATGGAAGTGATGAATCTTCTTACTGAACTGAATCGTGAAGGAACTACGATTGTGATGGTGACTCACTCGTTGCATGACTCTGAATTTGCCCACCGCGTAGTGAATCTGTTCGACGGACAAATCATTACGGAAGAGGTAAAAAAGCAACTCGGAGAAGTGTTATTGTAATTGAAAATTTAATGCCATGAGAAATTTGCGTTTTACATTTCGGATGTTGAAACGGAATCCGATGCTGATTTTTATTAGCCTCCCTAGTCTGGCTATTGGACTGGCTGCCGTTTTATTGTTACTAGTGTATTTGAATAATGAAATCAGCTTCGATCAGCATTTCAAAACCAAAGACCGCGTGGTGCGGCTTTACAACGATTTGAAAGAAAATGGCGAAAATACGATTTATGGCATTTGTTTGCGAAAGTCATACACCGACATCCCGTCACAAATTCCGGAAGTTGAAGCCGCTACCCAGATTTTTCGCGGGTGGGATGTGAATGTAAAGCAACAGGAAGATCAATTTCAAAAGGTAAACCTGCTTTATGCCGATCCGGGATTTTTTGAGGTTTTCGGACAAGAGTTGCTGGTTGGAAACAAAGCCGATGCGTTGAAAGGAGAAAATACGGTGGTACTTTCAGAATCCACTGCACTTAAAATTTTTCAAACGATTGACTGTATTGGAAAAAATATTCTTATTTCTGACGAGCCATTTCTTATTTCTGGCGTGATGGAAGATCTGCCTAAAACAACCCACTTTAATTTTGATTTACTGGCCTCTATGAAAACCTTGCATCCGGGAAATTACGGGGGGCTGGAGTTTTTCTCTTATTACCTGATCGATCAAAAAGCAGATCCGATGGTGGTTGGCGAGAAAATCAGTCAAGTTAATAATCGGCTGATGGAACCGTGGAAAGAAGGAATGGATGCAGAAGTGCACTCGGGCGTTGAGTTGTTAAAAGACCTTCATCTTCATACAAAAGTGGATTTCGATTTGTCGCAAAAGGCAAATTTAACGAGTATCGGAATTGTGATTGGCATCGCTGTTTTTATTTTGCTAATTGCCCTGATCAACTTTCTGAATTTGTACATTCTTCATGGCGAAAAACGGATTTCCGAGATCGCTTCCCGAAAATCGATCGGTGCCGATGTTGGTATCATCACGCGCATGTTTTACACCGAAACCGGGATCATTGGGGTGATTGCATTTTTGTTAGCATTGGTGCTTCTATTCTTTGTGCAGCCCAGTTTTGCACACCTTATGCAACGCCCGTTGGAATTTTCTGACTTGCTTACACCAACCGGACTTCTTTTAAGTTTAGTAATTCTGGCAGTGGTTGTTTTGATTTCCGGAGCTTATCCAAGTTTTTATTTGGCGAAACTCAATTTAGTAAATGGCTTGAAAGGAAAGACCGGACAGATAAAACGTAAAAATCGCCTTTCGATGGCTTCTGTGTTGGTTCAGTTTAGCATCACCGTTTTCCTGATTAGTTCGTTGTTTATCGTTCAGTCGCAGGTAAATTACCTGAAAAATATGCCGCTCGGATTCAACCCACAGGGAGTCGTTGGATTTAACAGTTACAGTTCTTCCATGAGAAGAAAATACACCAGTATTGAAGATGATTTGCGCCAGCTCCCTTTTGTAAAAGAAGTAGCCTCGTCACAAGCTCGAATGGGGGGAGGCGGCTCCGGACAAACCATCAAATTATTTGGCAGCACCGATAAATCGTCAGCTGTTGATGAATACCGCATTCATCCCGGATTTTGCGAGACCATGCAATTTCATCTTCAAAACGGATGGTTTTTCCGCGAAGGAGAAGCTGATAAAAATACCATCATCCTTAACCAAAGTGCTGCAGAATTATTACACACCGAGAATCTGGTTGGCAAACAAATTGATTTCAACGGCAAGCCAATGACCGTTGTCGGAGTGGTCGACAACTTCTTTCATGTTGATCATCCCGGAGATCCAATCACACCCTTGATTTTAACCAACTACACCAATTATGCTTACCACTGCTACATTCGCACAGGGAGTAATCTTACTTTTGCTCAGCTGTCGCAAGTGGCTGCGATTTTGAAACAATACGATCCGGAGTATATTTTTAGTTCGTACGAATTAAACGATGTTTATACCGCAAAATTTGAAAGCGAAAACCGGGTGATGAATTTGGTGAAATCCGGAACTTGGCTTGCCATTCTGATTAGCTTCGTTGGACTGGTTAGTTTATCATTACTCAACGTAAACCGCCGCCGCAAAGAAATTGGCATCCGTAAAGTGGTTGGAAGCTCTATTTCTGAAGTGATGTTTTCGATTGTCCGTCAATATATTTTGCTGGTTTTAGCATCAACACTTTTAGCCGCTCTTCCGGCCTATCTTCTGATGCAGGAATGGCTGAAAAACTTTTCCGAGCGCATTCCGCTTCAAGCGAGCTATTTCTTGCTCAGTGGACTTTTTGCGCTGGTAATTGCTTTGCTGGCTGTCTCTTTTCAAAGTTGGAAAGCCGCCACCCGAAATCCTGTGGAGGCACTCCGATATGAATAATTATGATCTTAGAATAACAACCCGGCAGTATGATAATATTTAAACGGATTTTAAAAGCAACATTCAAATACAAAACCTCTTCATTGTTAACGTTGCTGAGTTTGGTGATTTCCTTTACGGGGATTATCATTCTTAGTTTATATGTGAGTTTTGAGAAGAGTTTCGATAGTTTTCATACGAATGGTGATTCCATCTATCGACTGGAAATTCGTAGCGACGGAAGCTGGCTTCCCGCAAAAATGAGCCAAGTGATCAAAAAAAATGTTCCGGAGGTAAAAGCAATTACTCCGCTTTGGAACGACGATCAGTTTGTGACGACACCGGAACTGAAGGAAACGAATGTTAAGTTTTCTTCACATGTTTATTTTGCAGATACCGCTTTCTTCGAAATGTTCTCTTTTCCTCTGGTTTTTGGTGATAAGTCTACTGTATTAAATGATCCGCATGCGGTTGTATTGTCAGAAACGCTTTCTCATAAATTGTTTGGGCAAAGTAATCCTCTCGGCAAAAATGTGATTGCCGGAAATGTAACGTATCAGGTCAAAGGGGTGATGAAAGATTTCCCAAAGAATTCTAGTTTTCAGGCCGATTGTGTGGTCGCTTTTTCAGTCTACACAGCCGAAAAGGAATACAGCTATTTCGACCAATGGAGCGAGTGGAGCTTTAATAATGTAATGTTGCTCGAAAAAAATAGTAATCCGCAACAGGTTGCTGCAAAAATTGAACAGCTGGATGAGATTGAGCAGCAAATTGAAGACGAAAAAGCAGCTTATAATGGAGGCCAAGCTTTTATTTACCTGCGCCCATTTAATGAAGTTCATTTTTTTAACGACGGAGCTTTGCCAGGTTATACCAATCCGGTTGTGCTGAATGTTTTGATATTGCTGATTGTTATTCTGGCGATAATGGGAGCTGTTAACTTTGTCAATTTTTCAACTTCGCAGGCTCCTTTGCGTGCGAAAGGACTTTCTATAACCCGGGTGCTTGGAGGACGCAGGATATCATCAATGATACAAATTGTAACCGAATCTGTTCTATTGTCGTTCCTGGCACTGTTGATTTCACTGCTGATTTATTGGTTGACCTACCGTTTTCTTGAGTCTTTTTTCGATATTCAGGGCCTGTCAATGAGTGGAAGAATGGTCTTTCTTCTACTTTTTGGGGTGTTTGCCTTAGTTTTTGGAGTTTTGGCAGGCTTGTATCCTTCTAGTTATGTCACTTCGCCCCCTATTGCTCAAACTGTTAAAGGGAATATCCATTTTAGTGGAAAGGGAAAGTTATTTCGAAATGCATTAATTATTGTTCAGTTCGTTTGTACAATTGCTTTAATTGCATCTTCACTGGTTATTGAGAAGCAATTGAATTTCTGGCGAAACTTCGATATTGGGATTGATAAGAAGCATGTTGTTTACCTATCAACAACTCCTGAACTACGAGAACATTACCAAGCATTTGCCGGTGAGTTAATGAACAATCGTAATATTGAAGATTATACCTATACACAGTTTATTCCCGGACGTGTAGGGATGGGATGGGGGCGTGAAGTTGACGGGCAGTACATTCAATTTACATGCTGGCCAATTGATGATCGTTTCCTTGATTTTTTTAAAGTTGAGATGGTGGACGGTCAAGCATTTTCGAAGAACTCAAAGGCAGAAGTCAATGATTTTATTGTGAATGAGAAGGCTGTCGCAGAATTTGGCTGGAAAAATCCTTTGGAGCGAAGGATTAATTCTTTTAATGAAAGAGGACAGATTGTTGGGATTGCCAAAGATTTTAACTTCTCATCATTGAAATCAGAAGTTCCGCCCATGGCTTTTTGGCGAACTGATGCGCGAAAGTATCAGTTATTGCTTCGGATTTTGCCCGGAAACTATACGCAAACGATCCAATACATTAAAAATACTGCTCATAAGTTTGACACAAAGAATCAGTTTGAAGTACATTTTCTGGATGACTCTTTAAATCAACTTTACGCCAAGGAAGAAAAGATGGCCCGTTTCATCGAATTCGTTTCGCTCTGGACTATTCTTTTGTCGGTTGCCGGATTACTTGGGCTTGTCATTTTTATTGGTCGGGATCGGATCAAAGAAATTGGCATAAGAAAAGTAAACGGTGCCAAAATTTCGGAAGTGATGACGATGCTCAACAAAGACTTTGTGAAATGGGTGGCCATTGCTTTTGTAATTGCTACGCCTGTTGCCTGGTACGCCATGAGTCGCTGGCTCGAAAACTTTGCCTACAAAACCAACTTGAGTTGGTGGATTTTTGCTTTAGCCGGAATCTTGGCATTGGGAATTGCGCTGCTGACTGTGAGTTGGCAAAGCTGGAAAGCCGCCATGAGAAATCCGGTGGAGGCATTGAGGTATGAATAACAATAAAACCAAATAATGAATCCAATAAATCAAGTTCGAATTGCTTTCAGACGCATTTTTGCTGATAAACTGAACTTCTTCATCAGCCTTACCGGTTTAGTTCTCGGACTAGCTATTGTTGCTGTTATCACGGTTTATGTCTTTAATGAATTCAGCTACAACCAATCGTTCGCCAACACCGATCGTATTTATCGCGTACTGAATTTCAATGAAAACGACGATAACACCTGGGCAAACACCCCTTTTGTATTGAGCGAAGTTGCCAAGGAACAATTTGCCGAAATTGAAGAAGCCGTTCATCAGTACGTTATTCGGGATGTTGAAGTCGAAAAAAATACGGAGTATATTGAAGAGCCACTTTTGCTTTGCACAGAATCGTCTTTTTTCCGCGCATTTGGGGTCGAAGTACTTCAGGGAAGTCTGAACGATTTTGACCATGACCAAACCAAAATTTTAATTAGCAAAAGTTCTGCAACCAAATATTTCGGATCGGAAAATCCAGTTGGCAAAATCCTCCAATTAAAACATCAGGGAAAGGAATTCGATCTGGAAGTAGCTGCCATTTTCAAAGACATTCCGAGAAGTTCAACCGTGAAAGCTCCGTTTATTGTGAATATTGATTTTGGGGCCGCCGATCTAACTGAAAATATGATTGGTGTGGGAGATGATCTGCGGGAATTCGAAATCAAAGAAGACTGGGTGGGTGTTTACTTCTCCAATTATTTTTTATTGAAAGAAGGTACTTCGGTCGAGCAATTTCAGACTAAACTTGAACAGCTCGGCAAGCTAAACGAAACCGATAATAATGCTCTTGAGTTCTCTTTGCAGGCGTTTCCGGACATCTATTTTCACTCCCAAAAAATTATTGACAACAACAGCTCAGATCTTGGTAATCTACAAATGGTTTTTTTGCTGATGTTTGTGGCTGTGCTCATTTTATTCATTGCCTGCATCAATTACCTAAATTTATCGTTGGCAAAAACCATTCAACAATGGCGGAATTTTGCTGTTCGCAGCGTGTGCGGCGCTTCCCGGAAATCGCTCATTGGGCAGTTGGTGCTTGAGTCGGCCTTAATTTCAACGATCGCCCTACCATTCGCCTTAATTGTCGCGCAGCTTTTGCTACCATTTATAGGCCAACTTTTAGGAAAATCGTACACACTTTCGCTGGTAAATCACTTTGCTTTTATCGTTGCTATTCTATTTGCGATTGCGCTTACAACCGGAGCCATTTCGGGCTTGTTTGTTGCGTTACGTTTTTCAGCCATCAACATTCTTCAAATTTTAAAAGGAAGTATAGCCAAAGGCAGGGCACAATTCAGTTTTCGCCAGGGAATGGTAGTGTTTCAACTCACCGTTTTCATCATTCTTATATCGATGATGTTCCTGGTGCAAAAACAAGTTCAGTATTCATTTTCAAAAGATCTCGGTTTTGTAAAAGAAGGATTGATCCGTATTCCATTAGGCGATCACGACTTAAAATTGTTTAAACAGGAAGCCCTAAAAAATCCCAATGTAGAAAGCATTTCCGGAACCTTGTGGATGCCGCCAAGCGACAACCGGATGTATATTTCAATTCCGAGAGTTGATGACCGCACCGAGCAGGTAAAAGTCTCCGGACTATTTGTTGACTACCATTTCGCCGAAACCATGGGCATGAGAATTTTGATGGGTTCCGACTTTGATGAGCAGGGAACAAACACCGGCGTTTTGGTGAATGAATCAGCCATTAAAACCTTAGGGCTGACGGATGTTTTGGGTGAGCAAACAGCATTTGGCCCCGTAGTTGGCGTAGTTAGCGACTTTAACATGTTTTCCTTACACGATGCCATTACGCCAATGGTCATCGGATTGAACCCAGGTATGAGTAAGGATGTAGCCATTCGGATCAACACGGCGAATTTTCAAAAAACGATTCAAGCCTTGAAAACTGTCTGGGAGAACAGCGGTGGCAGCACTCCTTTTAACTTTGAAATTACCGACGATATTTTACGACGAATGTATGAAGAAGATATTCACTTTTCAAAAACCATTGGTTTGCTTGCAGCAATTGCAATCCTGATTTCCAGCCTCGGTTTATTTGGGTTGTCGCTGCTAATGAGCCGCCAGCGAACCAAAGAAATCGGCATCCGCAAAGTGAACGGTGCCAAAATTTCGGAAGTGATGGCGATGCTCAATAAAGACTTTGTGAAATGGGTGGCAAGCGCGTTTGTAATCGCCACGCCAATAGCTTGGTTCGCTATGAACAAATGGCTCGAAAACTTTGCCTACAAGACCAACCTGAGTTGGTGGATTTTTGCTTTAGCCGGAATCTTGGCATTGGGAATTGCGCTGCTGACCGTGAGTTGGCAAAGCTGGCGGGCAGCTACGAGAAATCCGGTGGATGCGTTGAGGTATGAATAAGAAAGTTCCAGAGAGACGTAACCTGAATAGAAGAATTGACTATGTACAACTTAAGGTTAATATTTAGAAACAGTATTAAGCACAAAAAATTTTTTCTTATTAGTATTTTTAGTTTGGCGATAGGGATAGCTACATCTTGTTTATTATGGGTTCATATTAAATACGAGAAAAGTTACGATACCTTCTATAAACAAACCGATAATCTTTATCGGGTCAGTTATACCGTTAATAAGGGAGGAAAGCAAATAATAAACAGCTGTCGCACGCAAACGGCTTTAGGCTGGGTGTTACCTATTGAATCAGAGTTAGTTGAAGCCAGTTCTCGGGTTCATTACGAAGAATGTTATATGTATACTGAAGATGTGAAATTATTTAATCAGAAGGTAATTTGGGCAGATAGCAGTTTCTTTCATGTGTTTCAAAACGACATGGTTCTTGGTAACCCCAATACAGTATTGGCAAATAAATATTCAATAGCAATCTCGGATAAAGTTGCAGGATTTTATTTTGGCGAATCAAATCCTATTGGTAAGATAATCAAGCTTAACGAGGGTATTTCGTTTACTGTTACCGGGGTGTTTAAAGAAATCCCGGAAAACAGCCATCTTCGCTACGATTTTATTACGAGTTTGAATACATTAGAAGATTACGGTTTTCACAGGCAAGGAAACTGGAGAGGTAATTGGATATCGACGTATGTAAGAAAAAAGACAAGTGCAACACAAAGCCAAATAGAGGGTGTTCTTTCGGAAATAGTCAACAAATACATGGCGGATAGAGCAGATAAGGGACAGGATGCAAAATACTCCCTTATTCCGGTAAAGGAAATCTATCTTCATTCCAACTTAGAGGGGGAATATAAACCGATGGGAAGTGCAACGAAGATTTCGTTGTTGGTTGTTATTTCGATATTCGTGCTTGTAATTGCATGGGCAAATAATGTCAATATTGCTACTGCCTTGTCCTTCGAGAGGGCAAAAGAATCTGGAATTCGAAGATTAATTGGTGCAAGTAACAGTTCCTTGATTAAGTATTATGTTTCGGAGTCTTTAGTCATTAATTTGCTGGCTATTTCTTTATCGTTTATTTTCATTTGGCTTTCTTTCTCGACATTCAGTACCCTTGTAAATGATGCCATTATCAAGAATTTTTTTCTTCAAAAATGGTTTTGGGAAATCATACTTGTTTTTTTAGTTGTCGGAGTGATATTCACTGGTATAGTTCCGGCAATAATACAAGCCTCATTCCATCCAATACAAATCCTAAAAAAGTATGTAAATGAAAAATCGAGTCTAAAGTTCTTCCGTACAAATCTCGCTATTTTTCAATTTGCTTTAGCTATCATTCTTGTTGTTTCCACATTGGTGATTATAAAGCAAATAGACTTTCTTGAGCATCAAGATCTGGGAATTACTCCTGAGCAAGTATTAGTGTTGCGCGGACCAGCAACAAATAATACTACCGGGAGTAAAAGGTATGCCGATTTTTGTTCTTTTCGTGACGAACTTCTCCAGTCGCCTTACTTTAAAAGTTTAACGGCAACAATGAATATTCCAGGTCAGGCCAACAAGATTATTAATCGAATTGTCACACGAAATGGGACTCAAGTTGATGCCTCATTTAATGTTTCGCAAACCGACGATAATTATTTTGAAACATTTCAGGTTCCAATAATTGCTGGACGAAATTTCCATAATAGCATGGAAAACGAACGGGGCTCGATAATTCTTAACGAGAAAGCCGTAGAAGCAATTGGTTTTGAAAACCCCGAAATGGCAATAGGGAGGAAAATCTTATTAGGAGACTCTGAAAGACACATTGTGGGAGTGGTTAAAAACTTTCACCACGAGTCATTACAGAAAGAATTGGAGCCTTATATTTATAATTTTTCGCATCCGAAGGAGTTCGGTTATTATCCAGCACTTGTTGCCACAAACAATATTAGTGAGGCTTTGCATTATGCCGAAGAAGTGTGGACAAAACATTATCATGAGGCATTATTTGATTGTTTTTTTCTGGATAAATACTTCAATCAACAATATGTTTCCTATCGTCAATTGGGAAAATTAGTTGGAATCTGTTCCGTCCTTTCCATATTGATAGCGTGCCTTGGTCTTTATGCTCTTGCATCCAATATTGTTAATAAAAGAGTAAAGGAAATTGGAGTAAGAAAGGTCAACGGAGCCAAAATGGGGCAGGTTTTAGCATTGCTTAACAAAGACTTTATAAAATGGGTTGCGATTGCCTTTGTTATTGCGACTCCCATTGCATGGTATGCCATGAATCGATGGTTGGAGAACTTTGCCTACAAAACCGATTTGAGTTGGTGGATATTCGCCTTGGCTGGATTGCTGGCTTTGGGCATCGCATTGCTAACAGTAAGTTGGCAGAGTTGGCGGGCTGCAACTCGGAATCCGGTTGAGGCATTGAGGTATGAATAATAAGATGAACTTAGAATCAAAAATATGAGGATTGATATCATTATTTCATTTAGAAATCTCTGTAGAAGCAAAATCTCTGGAATATTAGGAATACTTGGTTTTGCAATTGGCTTTGCAGTTTGTCTGGTTATTGGTGCTTATGTTTATGGTGAACTCAAGGTTGATCATCAACAAAAAAACTACAGGAGTATTTTTCGACTTGTTGACTCAAAAACAAACAATTGTGAAATTGATTACCGGTTAAATGATATTCTAAATGAGAAATATGCATCTATTAAGCATGCCGTTCCTGTTGAAATACAGCCAGATTTAAATGCTGATATCTATACCGAAGAACATTCATATTACATTCAAGGATTGGTAGCTACAACGAATGATTTTTTCGATATGTTTTCAATCAACGTACTGGAATGCATTGATCCGGAAAATCCGTTCGCTGACATAAATTCTTCCATTTTAACAGAATCTGCTGCTCAAAAAATATTCGGCAATGTCAACCCGCTCGGTCAGTCACTAAGAGTGTCTCATATGCAAACTATCGTTAGTGCTGTAATTGCAGACTTCGATGCCAGCTCAAGTTTTACTGGACAAATCCTATTAAATTCGACAAACGAAAATTTCAGGCTAAATAATAATTGGGCGAATGGTGAAACGTTCAACACCACAAACCACTATGTTCTATTAGAAGAAAATGTACTAATCGATCAACTTACAGCAGAATTAAACGGATCAATTGGAGATTACAGCAAGCAAATAGAAGCGATTAAATTACAGGCACTTACTAATATTTATTTAAACACCACTATTCGTGACAAAAACAGGCATGGAAGCAACGCACTAATTATAACTATTTCAGTAATTGGAATTCTCATATTGCTTTTATCAATCATTAACTACATCAATTTCGCCATCGCTTTACAACTAAAAAAACTAAACTTAATTGGGATTAAAAAGACAAATGGAGCTGGCGTTTGGAACATCGTATCTTATTTTATTGCTGATATTTTCGTTTGGGTGATCTTATCGTTGTCACTTTCATTTTTAATCGTTTATGCTTCACTCCCATTATTCAATCAATTATTTCAGCAGCGATTACAGGTTGAATTATTTTACTCATTCCCAATGGTGATTGGGGGAATTCTATTTTTATTGATGGTTGTAGTTATTTCCGTTTTACCAGTACTTCTTTTGCTTTCCAGACTCAGCATTCAGGATTTTTTGAAAAACAACCTACAAAATAATAAACAGAGTAAGTCATTTAACTTCCTATCAGTATTTCAGTTGTCAGTTTCTATTATTTTACTTATCGGATTAATTGTAACAGTAAATCAGATTGCACATTTAAAACATCAAAATCTGGGATTTGACGATCAGTTATTGCTGCACGTTGCAGTTCCATTCAGGGCATTGAACGAGCAGAGTTTCAAAGATGAACTTCTAAAACATCCATCGATCGAGAATGTCAGTCTAAGTGCAGGAATTCCAGGTAAAATATCCAATAAGATGAATAATCCTGATTGGCCATACACTCTCAATTTTATTGACGTCGATTGCGACTTTATGAAAACAATGGGGATTATGCTGTTGAATGGCAGAATTCTCACTCCGAATGATAAGGACAATTGCATTGTAAACCAAGCAACACTAGAAGCACTTGAATGTGTTGACTATGAAAATACAAAAGTAAACGGATTGAATATTGTGGGTGTTGTTCAGGACTTCAACTTTGCCTCATTGCATCAGAAAATTGAACCCATAATAATGAAAATCGGCGAAGGACGTGATGTAAACATTCGTATCGCAAATGGGGAAATTGCTCCTGTCATGGAGTATATAAAAGATACTTGGGGAAAGATGACTTCGAATACCCCACTGCAATATCAATTTTATGATTCTTGGTTCGATTCTCTTTATAAGAAAGAGGAACAATTAGGAAACGCTATTTCAATTCTTGCTCTTGTCGCTATTGCCATCACTTGCTTAGGATTGTTGGGGCAAATTGTTCAGATATCAAGTCGAAGGACCAAAGAGATAGGTATCAGAAAAGTAAACGGCGCAAAAATATCAGAAATACTAACGATGCTGAATAAAGACTTTATAAAATGGGTGGTGATCGCCTTTGTAATTGCTACGCCCATTGCTTACTACGTCATGAACAGATGGCTCGAAAACTTTGCATACAAAACCTCTTTAAGCTGGTGGATTTTTGCCCTCGCCGGTTTATTGGCTCTGGGAATTGCATTGTTAACGGTTAGCTGGCAAAGCTGGCTGGCGGCTACTAGAAATCCTGTTGAGGCGTTACGATACGAATAATAAGAATTAAATAATAAAACGATGTTACGTAAAATAAAACTGGCATTTAGGAATTTGTTGAAAAACAAGCTGTATTCATCGCTTATTATTGGTGGGTTTGCCATTGGTTTTACAGCCAGTATTTTAATTGCCTTATTCTACAGTGCAGAGCACAATGTGGATAAACACTTTGCCCGGCATGAGAAAATTTATCGTTTGTACGATGCTAAAAAGAATGACTCGGGCCTCGATTACAAAATCAACGCTGTAATTGCGGAACACTATCCGGATGTTGAAACAGCTTGTCCACTCGCTTTCTCTTATTTTTCTTTCACGCTAAAAGATCCTGAAACACGAAATTACACGCGCGTTGAATATACGCTTTCAACAAATAATAACTTTTTCGATGTATTTTCAATACCCGTTTTATCCAGCTTAGAAGAGAAACCATTTAGTCAGTTGAACTCGGCAGTAATTACCGAGACGGTGGCGAAGAAACTTTTTTGGGATGAGAACCCGTTGGGAAGAACGATTAAGGAGGATTTTTTTACCGCAACGGTTACCGCTGTTATGCAAGACCTGCCCGAGAATTCGAGTTTTAAAGCAGAGTTACTTCTGAACAGCGAAAATGAGGAATTTCAGATGGCACAAGCCTGCAATAACGGCGTTTGTATATTTCCGGCTGAGCACTTTCTCTTGTTAAAAAATGATATCGATCCTGATGATTTTTCTACCAAAATGAATGCTTCAATCGGACAATTTAATACAACTACCGACAGCCTGGCTCTGCAAAGTTTATCCGATATTTATCTTTCACCAACCAAATTGGGTTGGACAGATGAGCATACTAAAGGCAATTCAAAAATGCTGTTCATTTTTATGGCAATTGCTATTCTAATTATTCTTCTTTCGAGCGTTAATTATTTGAACTACACGGTGTCAATGCAGTATGCAAAAATGAAAGAAATTGGCATCAACAAAACCAATGGTGCCGGGAAACCACATTTGCTCGTAGATTCGCTAATTGAAGTTACATTGGGAGTTTTAATTGCTCTAACTATTTCAATCGTGCTGGTGTTGCTTCTTTTACCGATAACCGAAATCTTATTCGGAAGAGAAATTCATCTTGCCGATGTCAATCTACAACATTTGTTACCTGTTTTTCTGGGCACTATAGCTTGCATTATTTTTCTGAACAGCTTAGCGCCTATCTATATTTTATCGCAGTTTAATATTGTCGAATTTCTGCATGGAGGACGGAAAAAAAACGGAAAACAAATTGGGAGACAGCTCATGCTAACCTTTCAGCTAACGGTTTCTATTGCATTAATTGCTGTGGTGATGCTTATTTTTAAACAGCTGCAGTATGTAAAACATTATGATTTAGGTTTTAACGAAGAACACCTCCTGAGAATAGAACTCCCATGGCTGTTCGAATATCAGGAGTCATTGAGAAATGAAATCAGCGATCTTTCTTTTGTTTCAGGTAGTGCTTTGAGTAGCGGCTATCCGGGGAATATTAATACGAGCATGGGAAGTGGGGTGAAAGACGATGAATTTATGATTAACTGTATTTATGTAACTGAAAATTTCCTGGAAACGATGGGAATTCAGTTAGTTGATGGCCGAAATTTTTTAGCGGGCGATAAAGGAAAGTCTTGCCTGATGAATGAAGCGGCCGTAAAACGTTATGGTTGGGAAAATATCGATGGTAAAAAATATAAAAATGGGAGAGAAGGCGGTTATGATGTTGTGGGTACTGTAAATAACTTTAATGTGGAGTCATTGCATTCTTCTTTAAGTCCGGTTGCTTTAATTTACAAATCCGATTCGATGTACAATACACTTTCACTGCGATTAATTCCAGGAAACATTGGACAACAAATAAATGAACTTCGCAAAGTTTGGAAAAGCTTGTTACCGGATGACCCCATGGAATTTACCTTTTACGATGATCAGTTTCAGGCCATGTATATCAAGGAAGATAAACTTTCGAAATCGATTTCCTTCTTTTCGTTTATCGCCATTGTACTGACTTGTATGGGAATTTTAGGGCAAATCTTTCTGATTAGCCTAAACCGAACCAAAGAAATCGGCATCCGAAAAGTAAACGGAGCAACCGTTTCTGAGATTTTAGTTTTGCTGAATAAAGACTTTGTAATTTGGGTAGTTGTGGCTTTGGTTATTGCCTCCCCGATTGCCTATTACGCCATGAACAAATGGCTCGAAAACTTTGCCTACAAAACTACACTAAGCTGGTGGATTTTTGCGCTGGCCGGGGTGTTGGCATTGGGAATTGCGCTGCTAACGGTGAGTTGGCAAAGCTGGCGGGCGGCAACGCGGAATCCGGTTGAGGCACTCAGATACGAGTAGTGTGAAGTGAGAAGATGCTTGACCGAAGCTTCGGAAGGAAATAACACTTTACGAAAGATACAGGCTTATGTAATTGAAATGGCAAAGTGATTAAACGAGATTTGTTTACAAATTCTGTCAAAAGAATTTACATAAATAATCGATTGACTGATTTCGGCAAAATTCTTGTTCTGAAAAGCCATTAAATAACTAGCTAAAATGAAAACTAAAAACTTAATTCTTTTTCTACTGATTTTGTTTATTGGATGCAATTCGCGCAACAGACTCAAGACAGATGAAAAATCGCTTGCAAAACAAATCCTCACCGAAGAACAACAAAGAAATCTTGAAGATAGCCTGCGTGCTGAACGCGAAAAAAAACTGGCCGACTCTATTGCAAAATTACCCAAAGGTTTCAGGTTTAAAGAAGACCGAAGTGTTGATGCTGATTTTCCGCCTGTGATTATTGACATCGCGGGGAACCGGGAAAATCCGCAAAAAATTAAACTTTCGAACTTGTTTAAAAAGGTTGAATACATTCAGTTGGAACCCGACCCGGATAGTAGTTTTATTGCTTCCGGATTTAGAGATATGGTTGTAGGAGATAAACACATTTACGGATTTTCTTTTCAGGCAGGTGTCGTACAATTTGGGTTAGATGGCAAATTCATAGGGTTTGTGTGTAGAAACAATTTGCCAGTAAGCAGGACTCCCGACGGAGCTCCTATACTTATGACATCTGATCCGGCTACAAAAATGGCATGGCAAATATTTTATGCCGATGGTAAATTATGCTACAAGTACCTGAACAGGGAAAACCAGACAACATCGTATTACCAGTTTGATGATGGATCTGATTGTTCTGAAACATTGGTTTTGCCAACTCAGGAAGGCGAGAAGGCAGAAAATAAGCCGCAGGGAACAAAATATGCACAATTCTCTGATAAGTTTGTTTCGAAAAGTACAACACTTTACCTGCTGGCTGGAGGAATGAAAGCTCAGGTACAAAACAGGAAGCCGGTATCAGAAGCGCTTCCTTTTGTTTCGGTATTATCAACAAATGGCGATACAATTTGTACTTTCCAGGATAATGATCCGATCGTAAATTTTTCAAAAACTGTTTACAGAGGTGTTGATGATGGGAATAACTATTACTTCAACCAAATTCTTCACCTTCGACAGTCATTTAACGATACCATTTATTGTTTAATTCCTCCTAACCGTTTAATTCCTAAATACATTTTTGATTTCGGAGATATGGGCATTCCGTCGGCCAATACCGGTATCGATCCGGGTTTCGATTTGAAAGACAGACTGATCCTTCAATCGTTACTGGAAACCGATCGTTATCTTTTTATTACTTATTCGAAAGATTACGATTGCCCGAATACGGCAAAATCAGGTACATTGAAATACAGCCGCTTAATTTATGACAAAAGAAAAAAAGCATCGATTCTTATCTATGTTGATGAGGCTCCTTTTGTTCGGGAAGGAAAAATGTCGTGGCCTTTACCCCCGGAAATAAATATTGAAAATGATTTGGATGCAATGCCTTTTAAGTGGCCGGAGTCGGTAACAGCCAACGAAATACCTTATTCCATTTTTACAGGAGAAGAGTTAATGAACAATGGCAATGTGGAACTTCCGGTAAAAATTGCGAACAAAAACGACCGCATAATAGCGATTTACCATTAAAACATAATGAGCAATGAATTTCACAATAAAATCAAGCCTGAGAAACTTGCGGAGTAAACCGATTTATTCACTCATTACTTTTGTGGGCTTTACTTTTGGTATTACCGGCGGACTGTTGATTTATCTGTGGGTAATGAACGAGCTTAGTTACGATAAGTTTCACATGGATTATGACAGGATTTACCGTGTGTTGACTTTATCGAAACAGAGCGATGAAATTGTAAAGTCCTCAGGCTCGTACCGACCTCTTCCGGCTACATTGAAAAAGGATTATCCGCAAATTGAATTTGCAACGTTTTTATACACCAGCTCCGAAAACTTGCCGCTTCAAAAAAAAGGTGGCGAAAAAATAGAAGCACGGGAATCGTGGGTTACAAACGATTTCTTTTCCATTTTCAACGGCTTCCCTTTTATCGAAGGAAATGCTTTTGATGCCATTGAGAATGCATCGGGAATCATTCTCTCCGAAACAGTGGCTCAAAAACTATTTGGCAGCGAGCCTGCCTTGGGGAAAACTGTTATTATCGACAAATATGATAAAAGAACATATTCGGTTTCCGGAGTGATACGCGTCCCCAAAAATTCACACATCGATATTGATTATATATTGCCCGAAGTAAACAGCACCGTTACTGGGTATGTGAATCACTGGGGAGATAAATACTATAACCGGGTTTATGTGAAGTTGCGAGAAGATGCAGTTATAGATGATGCTTTCCTAAACCGGATTAGCAACCATTTAAGCCGGTATTCGAAGAAAACTGATAAGTTGCTGTTTCAACCGCTGGCAAATATTCATCTTTATTCAGATTACGAACCAAACAGTTTAGACAAAAACATAAGCTCCTACAAATATGTATTGATTTTCTCGGGACTGGCACTTTTAATAATCCTGATGGCCTCGCTTAATTTTTCAGTACTTTCGGTTGCCCGGGCTTCAGAGCGTTCAACCGAAATTGGGATAAAAAAGGTAAACGGGGCAGGGCGTTTCCATATTATCAAACAATTCATGGGCGAATCGCTTGTCCATACAGTAGCCGCCATGTTTGTGGCTGTGCTTGTTATCTGGTTTATACTTCCCTGGTTTAATAATTTTACAGGAAAAGATATTGCTTTCAGTCTTTCGTTCAGCCTGATTCGAAATCTGGTACTGATTGCTTTATTGACCGGGGTGGCTGCCGGACTTTATCCTTCTTTTTATTTGTCGTCGTTAAACCCAACCGGAATTCTCAGGGGAGGGAGTGTAAGTGGTTCACGAACACAGTTTGTCCGTCTGTTGGTAAGCGTTCAGTTTGGTATTGCCATTGTTTTTATGGTTGCAACCACTGTGTTTATTAAACAGCTGAATTATGTACGGAGCAAAGATTTGGGCTTAACACATGAAAATGTAGTTGTGGTACCAACTGGACTATGGTACGGAAACCATGCATTTAAGCAGGAGTTAATGAAAAACCCCAATGTGCTTGGTGTATCGGCAAGTGTTTATGCTCCAGTTGATTTTGGCTGGAAGACTTCTTTTCCACTGACAAATCTTGGACGTACCGACAGTTTGAATGCTTCCTTGTTTTGGGCTGACGAAGACTTTGCGAAAACCTATCAGTTGGAAATGGTAAAAGGTGAATTTCTGACAATGAACGGTGCTCAATATTGGGAAGAACATAAAAAAGCAAATGAGGGCCGAAAAGAAGAGAAAAATTATACTTTCTCATTTCCAATCGTAATCAATGAAACAGCAGAGAAAATGCTTGGCCTGGAAAATCCGGTTGGAGAACGTATCGGGAATAATGAGATAGTAGGAGTAGTTAAGGATTTTCATTTCCGCCCATTATATCAGCCCATTGGCCCTTTGGTGATTACAAATAATCCGCAAACTATTCAAACAATGAATATCAGGATAGCTCCAAATAATAAAGCCGAAACGATAAAATACATTCGTGATATTTACCAAAAGCATACCGGCGGCCGTGGTTTTAGTTATCAGTATTTTGATGACCTGATGGATGAGAGATACAAAGCAGAAACCCGGCTTAAAAACATTACTACTGCATTTTCGTTACTGGCCATTGTAATTTCTGTTCTCGGTATTTTAGGAATGGCGCTTTTCTCCATTGCGCGACGTACCAAAGAAATCGGCATCCGCAAGGTGAACGGAGCCAAAGTTTATGAAATATTGACGATGCTCAACAAAGATTTTGTGAAATGGGTAATCATTGCTTTTGTAATCGCAACTCCAATTGCATATTACGCCATGAATAAATGGCTCGAAAACTTCGCCTACAAAACCACATTAAGTTGGTGGATATTTGCGCTGGCCGGTATGCTGGCTTTGGGCATTGCATTGCTAACCGTTAGCTGGCAGAGTTGGCGGGCTGCTACGAGGAATCCGGTTGAGGCGCTAAGATATGAATAAAGTACTTAGTTTGAATCAACAGAAGTTTTAGAAAAACGTATTATGAAGAATTTATTAAAACCAATCACCCGAAATTTTATTCGTAAACCAGCGATTAACCTGATAAATTTATTGGGCTTAGCCATCAGTTTGGTGTTTGTTATCATTCTGTCGGTTTATTGCTACAGCGAATTAAGCACCGACACGCAACACGCTAACTTCGACCGCACTTATCTTATTGGTAAACCCGGAGCAGGGACTAATACTCCGGCAATATTAAAACCTCATCTCGATTCGGATATCCCCGGGATAGAGGCATCTATAAGAATAGGCAATGCGTGGAATACTCCTGTTTTACAAGCAGAAGATGGAGAACCTATTACTTCTGATATGGTTTTTTCTGATCCCGGTTTTTTTAGTTTTTTCAAGTATAACTGTATCGAAGGAGATGCTGCCACGGCACTTAATAATCCGATGTCGGTTGTTATTACAGAAACGCTGGCGAATAAGCTTTTTGGTCAACAACCAGCTATTGGCAAAACGATAAAGTACAACAATGATAAATTATTAACGGTATCGGCAGTTGTTGAAGAATCAGTTGAAAATACCTTTCTCAATATTAGTGCAGTTACCTCTATCGAAACAAGAAAGATAGTTCAACCCAGCGAAGATGAATATAAAGAATGGGGATGGTCTAATTTTCAAACGTTTGTACACTTAAACGAAAATGCCAATCCCGACCAGACAGCCGAAACTATTTTCGCTATTTTCCCCAAAGACTTTCAGCAATGGGTTGAATATATTCATTTGATACCATTGAAAGATGTTTATTTCTCTAACCTACAAACTTCCGGTGCACATCACATCCGTCAGGGTAGCAAAAGCAAAGCATTAATCCTGCTGTTTGTAGCCGGTCTTATTCTTATTATTGCATTGGTAAATTTTATCAACATCACCTCGTCGCAATGGATGGAACGCATCAAACAAACCGGCGTTTTGAAAGTAATAGGAGCTACACGAACAAACATTTTCAGAAAAGTATTGGGCGAAACGTTTCTGTTTTTTATTGCTGCCGTAATTCTGGCTCTTGTTATAATGGTTGTTGTCACCCCAATTGTTATAAATTACACAGGCATTCGGTTCAGCTTGAAGTCAATTTCCAGTCCGGCACTTTTAGGTATTGTTCTTACAGCTACCTTGTTCTTTAGTTTGGTATTAAGTCTGATTCCCGGGGTACGTATTTCGTCCTCAAAGGCTGTCGATAATTTAAAAAAATCAGTCAATCGGAACAATAAAAAATCGTATTTACAAAACGGATTAATTACCCTGCAATATGTTATTTCTATTGTATTGATTGCATTTACAACATTAATTTTCAAACAAGTAGAATACGGAAGCAACAATCTTGTTTTTAACCAAAACAATACCGTTGCCATTAAACTCACTCAGCAACTCGATAAAAATATTGTTGGAGAAGAGTTGAAAAAAATACCGGAATTGCAGAATGTGTCCTTCACTCAGTTTTATCCCGGGAAAGAGCTTTCAGTCTGGGGGACAGATATCTACATGGATGGGAAAACACAGGAGGTCTATTTTTCAAATTTCAGTGCCGATGCCGAATTTTTTTCAATTATGAATTTGGAAATGCTGAGAGGACAACTCTACTCCGATGATTTATCCACCGACAAAAACAAGGTGATTGTGAATGAAACTTTTCTGAAACAATTTAATATCGACAATCCGATTGGTGGTAATTTTTATATGAGTAATAGAAAATACGAAATTGTTGGTGTAATAAAAGATTTCAATTTCGAGTCGGTTGAAAAACCAATTGGACCATTGGCAATTATCAATCAAGGCTATGCGGCATATTGTTTAGCAACACTTTCTTCAAACAATTTTAAAACGCTTTCGGCTACACTAAACAAAATCAATACTATAACAGCAGAACTATCGCCTGAATTTCCGGTAGAAGTGAGTTTCCTTGATGCAGCTGTTCAAAATATGTACGACTCGGAAGTTCGGTTTCGCCGTACATTTTCGTTATTCTCGATAAGTGCCATCATCATTTGTGCAATGGGTATTCTGGCTATGTCAATCTTTGCAGCGCAACATCGCATAAAAGAAATCGGAATCCGTAAAGTCAACGGTGCTAAAGTCTCCGAGATACTTTCAATGCTTAACAAAGACTTTGTAAAATGGGTGGTTATTGCCTTTATAATTGCCACACCCATTGCATACTACGCTATGAATAAATGGCTCGAAAACTTTGCCTACAAAACCACCCTGAGTTGGTGGATATTTGCATTGGCGGGCGTATTTGCATTGGGAATTGCGCTACTAACCGTTAGTTGGCAAAGCTGGCGGGCTGCAACGCGAAATCCTGTTGAGGCATTGAGGTATGAATAATAACTATAAAATATAAAGCCATGATTTTAAAGAATATCAAAATATTTATCAAGCAACTTAGTAAAAATAAACTCTACTCGTTGGTAACCATTTTCGGTTTTTCGGTTTCATTAATGTTTATTGTCCTACTAAGTGCTTATCTTAAACAAGAAACTTCTGTCGATAAATTTCATGAAAAAAAAGACCGACTGTTTCGCTTAGTAAATGAAGATGACTCATCATTCGGCGCGATTACTGGTCGTAAATTAGCAGATGCTTTGCCTGAAGTGGAAAGTTATACCCGTATTTTTGACTATAATCAATATTGTACCCCGGTCAATAGTGGTTCGGATAATAAGCTGAATGCCGAGATATTAATGGTTGATTCTGCTTTTTTTAATATGTTTTCATTCAAACTATTGGAAGGCTTACCCAATGAGGTGTTGAATGCGAAAAATTCAATATTGCTTACCCCAAAATTTGCCCGTGCATTATTTGGAAGTATTTCTCCGTTGGGAAAACAGATCAAATCATCAAATGGCTTAATACTGCAAGTGACCGGTATTTTTGAGGAGATGCCGGAAAATACTCAATTCAAAAAATACGATGCTATTGCGAATATTCGCTTATTACCCGATTTTATGGGGTGGAAAGAAGTATTGGATAACAATGATATGTGTGATTTTACTTATTATGTTCTGGCAAAAGAAGGTACAAATATCATAGCAAAAGAAGAACAAGCACTGGATTTATTAAAAACAGACTTATGGACATACAAGGATGGGCGAGTGAAATCCTTTGGTTTTGAGCCTATTGCGGAGTCTTATTTTAGCGATAAACCTGGAAATATCAGACAAAACAGTAAAACTCTAATTACAGTATTGCTGGCTATTGTATTGATTATTTTGTTATTAGCCATTATAAACTATGTTAACTTAACCATTGCTCAATCGGGTTTCAGAAACAAGGAAATAGCTATACGAAAACTGATGGGAAGTTCCCGAATGGCATTAATTTATGAACACGTTACCGAATCGGTTATGTTTTCTTTTATTGCTGCCATCATTGGTATTTTTCTGGCTTTTCTGGCCGAACCGGTTTTTAACAAGTTATTGGATACTCACATTGATTTGCTTCATTACGCCGGACCTGTTGATTTGCTAATTGTTGTATTTGCCATGCTGGTAATAGGTATAATCTCAGGATTGTTCCCATCACTGCTGCTCACAAAACTAAAACCAGTAGAGGTAGTAAAAGGGAGTTTCCGCACCAAAACAAAAACATCTTATTCAAAAGTGTTGGTCTCGTTTCAGTTTGCGGCTACCATTGCGCTTATTGTTTGTGCCATTACAATTACGAAACAAACCCGGTATATGCAGAATTTCGATATGGGGTTCAAAAAAGAAAACATTGTTCAAATTGATAAAGCATTCCCAAAAGAAAAAAGACAGGCTTTCAACGACATACTTAAACAAATACCAAGAGTGGAACAAGTTTCGTTTGTATGTGGAACGCCGCTCAGCGGTGGAAATAATCAGTCTTTTACCTATAACAGTAAGCCTGTAAGTTTTCAGGAATTTTTGGTTGATACAGCTTTCTTCTCAATGATGGGAATTAGTTATACACCAACCGGTGTTGCGTGGTCGGATAATGTTTTGTGGCTGAATAAAAATGCGGTAAAAGAACTAGGCCTTGATCCTCTTCCGAAGTCATTTAAACGATACGATGAAGAACTTCCGGTTTATGGTGTAGTAGAAGACTTTCATTTTAGTGATTTACATCAACCAGTAGGGTTAGCAATGTTGTCTCCGTTGAATGATAAAAAATGGTCGTGGAATGTTTTGGTAAAAATATCAGGTAAAAATATTGCCGGTTCAATGGCTCAAATCAAATCAGCTTATAGCTCGTTTACCGATAATGACCCCTTTGATTATAAATTCCTTGATTCAGAAGTTGATAGTTGGTACAAGAAAGAAGCAAATACATCCAAAATTATAACCTGGTTTTCGGTGCTAACAATCATTATTTCGGTAATGGGGATATTGGCGTTGGTTACTTTATTTAACCAATTGCGTACCAAAGAAATTGGTGTCCGAAAAGTAAATGGCGCAAAAATCTCGGAAGTGATGGTAACGCTCAACAAAGACTTTGTAAAATGGGTGGCCGTTGCCTTTGTAATTGCCACACCTGTTGCGTACTACGCCATGAATAAATGGCTCGAAAATTTTGCCTACAAAACTACTTTAAGCTGGTGGATATTTGCCCTGGCTGGATTTTTGGCTTTAGGCATTGCACTGCTAACTGTTAGTTGGCAAAGCTGGCGGGCTGCAACGCGAAACCCTGTTGAGGCACTCAGATACGAGTAGTGCGAAGATCCACGATAGCAAAGCATTGAATTGGGATCATAATGTTGTGATTGTAAGCATGTTACAAAAGAAAAATAATAATGAAATAAGATGATTAGATGTTTAGAAATTACTTGAAAGTAGCACTTCGTAGCTTGTTGAAAAACAGGCTTTTCACTTTTATAAATATTACCGGTTTGGTAATTGGTATGGTGGTGGCCTTGCTCATTTTTAACTATGTAAGTTTCGAGCGCAGCTACGACTCGATGCATGAAAATGCAGATCGTATATATCGTGTGGAAAGTAAATTCTACGAAGGCGAAACACTTACCGATGATTGGGCAACCGCATCGTTTGGTTACGCCAGTGCCATGAAAGAAAACATTCCCGGTATTCAGGATTATGTGCGAATTGCTATTAACAACACCGAGCAGATGGTGAGTTACGAGGAAGAGAAATCGCGCGAGAATACCGTTGCTATTACCGAGCCTTCTTTCTTTTCCATTTTCTCGTTTAAGCTGATTGATGGCGATGCGTCAACAGCCTTAAGCACTCCGAATAAAGTAGTTATTTCTCAGCTGGCAGCACATAAGTTTTTCAAAAACGAAAATCCACTGGGTAAAATTTTAGAGTTCAGAACACTGAATCAGACTTATGAATGCGAGGTAAGCGGTGTGCTTGAAGATATTCCGGGCAATAGCCATTTTAACTTCGATTATTTTATATCGTGGGATACACAACCCGACTGGATTAAAAATTTCTGGTACCTGCACGAAACCTACTCGTATGTGCAGCTGGAACCCGGCATTTCGCCCGCAAGTATTGAAAACGCTTTTCCGGCAATGTCGGAAAGGTACAAAACTGCCGATGCGTTAAAAAATAAAACCTGGGCTATTGAATTACAACCGTTGACTGATATACACCTGACACCGCAAAAACAATACGAACGCGAAGCCAAAGGAAATGCAAAGGCCGTAAAAGCCCTGGTTTTAATTGCGCTGGCTATTCTTCTCATCGCCTGGATTAATTATATTAATCTTACTACTTCCCGATCGCTGGAGCGTGCCCGGGAAGTGGTAGTGAGAAAGGTATCCGGGGCACAGAAAAAGCAACTGATCATTCAGTTTTTAATCGAATCAACCCTGGTAAATGTTGTTGCTCTGGCTATTTCAATTGGTTTGTTTCTGCTGCTCATCCCATCGTTTAATTCGTTTATTGGGAAAAACATCGGCTTTTCAATTTTATACATGCCGCGCTTTTGGGTGTTAATCACATTATTTCTTGTAACGGGCATAATACTTTCCGGACTGTATCCGTCGCTTGTGTTGTCGAATGTAAAACCCGCAATTATATTGAAAGGAAAATACCTGAACTCACAACGTGCTGGCTTGGTACGAAAAGGGTTGGTTGTTTTTCAGTTTGTGGCGTCGCTGGTTTTAATTTGCGGAACCCTGGTTGTTTATGCGCAGCTAAAATACATGCAGAATCAACCGCTGGGTATAAACATTGATAGAACATTAATCGTGAAAATTCCTGCACAAACTTCCAATTTAATGGAGAAAGTACTGAGTTTTAAACGTCAGTTAAAAGATTTGCCCGATGTGAAAAATGTGACTATTTCAAACGCGGTTCCGGGAATGGAGGTGGCCTTTTTTGCCTCCAATCGTTTGTATGAAGATGCTTCCAGGCAAAACCGCTTGTACGAAATGCAAACGGTTGACTACGATTTTATTGACACTTACGGAATGAATATTCTGGAAGGAAGGGGCTTTGATAAAACATTCACTAACGATATAAAAAAGGTTATTCTGAACGAAGAAACGGTAAAACAGCTGGGGTTTGCAAATAATGCAGATGCCATTGATCAGAAGATTTTAATTGAAGGAGAATCAGAACCTTACCAGGTAATTGGTGTGGTTGAAAATTACCATCAGCAATCGCTTAATAAAGCATACACGCCGATAATGATGATCATGTATAACAGCATCGGGTGGCTATCACCAAAATATTTGTCTGTTAAAATATCGGGAGCCGACGTGGCTTCCGTTTCGGAAAAAGTAACCGGAATCTGGAATCAGTTCTTCCCCGAATCCACTTTCGATTATTTCTTTTCCGATCAGTTTTACGAAGCTCAGTATACACTTGATCGAAAGTTTGCTACCATTTTTGGGCTGTTTGCACTGATGGCCATTTTTATTGCGTGTTTGGGGTTGTGGGCACTGGCTCTGTTTGCCGGATTAATCCGCAAAAAGGAAATGGGGGTTCGAAAAGCTTTGGGAGCATCAACGCCGAGTTTGTTTTATAACCTTTCCAGCGAGTTTATCTATCTAACATTGTATTCGTCAATTTTAGGCATTCCTTTAGCCTTTTTTATAATGAACGAATGGCTGAAATCGTATGCATTCAGAACCGAAATGAATTGGTGGTTTTTTGTTTTGCCAATTGTTGTGCTTGTGTTAATCGCTTCTTTAACCGTTAGTTATCAAACACTAAAAACAGCCCATTCGAGTGCGGTAGACAGTTTGAAGTATGAATAAAATGGTCGCTTTCGCACCCTCTGACGCCCTAAAGGGAGCACCAGTAAAAACTAATGAAATAATATTTAATTGAGATATAAGTCAAATGTCTCCTTTAGAGGTAAAATGAAAAGTTAAGATTAGAAAAAATAGATATGAATAAAAAGGAGGGCTCGAAGCTCTCTACTCAAAGTTAATTTTATGATACAACTAAAAAACATCGACAAGTATTATGATTCAAAATTTCAGCGGACTTTTGTGCTTAAGTCAGTTAACCTGGAAGTACAGGAAGGCGAATTTCTAAGCATAATGGGCCCCAGTGGTTCGGGCAAGTCAACCTTGCTGAATATTATTGGATTGCTTGATGCTCCATCGGCCGGAGATTATTTCCTGTACGATAAATCGGTACTCGACCTAAAGGAAAAGGCCAAAGTGGAATACCATCGGAATTTCATGGGATTTATTTTTCAGGCTTATCACCTAATTGAAGAAATGACGGTGTATGAAAATATTGAAACTCCACTCATTTACAAAGGTGTAAAAGGTAAAGATCGCAAAGCGATGGTTGCCGATCTGCTCGACCGGTTCAATATGGTGGCAAAGAAGGATCTTTTTCCACCGCAGCTTTCGGGTGGGCAGCAGCAACTGGTTGGTATAGCGCGTGCCATTGTGGGCAAACCAAAACTTCTGCTGGCCGACGAACCTACAGGAAATCTTCATTCAATACAGGGCGAAATGATTATGGAGGTGCTTCGTCAGTTAAATGACGAAGGCATGACCATCATTCAGGTTACCCACAATGAAAAATTCGCCGGATACGGAAAACGTATTATTCGATTGGAAGATGGACTTATTCGAGGAGACAAAATGATTATGTAGAAGTCGCTGACAGATTAGATTTTATGGTTAATTTTTGAAATACCGAAACAGCCAAAAATGGAAGATGATGATACTAAATAACATCAAACAATCGCTGCGAAGTTTAAAATATAATAAACTATTCTCGGGTTTGAATATTGGTGGACTGGCTGTGGGGTTTGCAATTTCTATGATCCTCGCTCTTTATAGTTACAAGAAGTATACTGTCGACAAGGTTTTCCCTGCATATTCAACAGTCTACAGGTTGATCAACGGAAAAACAAGTTCTCCACGTATTGATCTCGAATTTGTGTAAACACTGAAGCAACAATATTCTGATATCAAATTCGCAGTTTCATTAAATTATGTCTTCTTACTCGAGGAAAGTGTTTTTATAAAGACTTTGAATGGTAATTATTTTTTTAATTAAAAAGCGATGATAAGTTCATTCTTTTTTGCCGAAAGCAATTGCGGTAACAAATAAAGAAGAGACCAGCTAAACATGCTAGCTGGTCTCTTCTTTATAAATAGTATTGACTCTCGTTGTCTTGTATTTTTATTCTTGATCGTCATCCTGATCCCGAACTAATGCATCAGATTTGTAATAAGAAAACTTAACCATATTTGTGCTTCCTTTTTTATTTAATGGCAATGTTCCAACGCTCACAACTAATTCGCCAGCTTCAATCTTTTTCTGGTAAAATAAGGTCGTAAGGGTGTATTCTACAGCATCGTTGGTAAACATAAAATCCTGGCAAGGATAGGACTGTACTCCCCAGTACAAAGACATTTGACGCAGTAAAAGTTTATTGGGTGTAAATCCATAGATGTCAGCTTTTGGCCGGTAGCTTGCTATTTTTCTTACACTATCACCCGAATAGGTCAGCACGATAATGTTATTTACATTTGACTGAATAGCCATAAAAGATGCGGTATGGCAGGTCGAATCCAGAATGAATGATTCTTTCTCGATCTTTGGTTCCTGGGTTCGGTAATATTTATAACCATATTGCTCGGCATCGTGAATAATGGTGGCCATCGCCTTTATTACCTCGATGGGGAATTTACCAATACTCGTTTCACCGCTTAGCATTACAGCCGAAGCTCCATCAATAACAGCATTTGCTACATCGTTGGCCTCTGCACGCGTAGGGCTAAAGTTGTTAATCATGCTTTCCATCATTTGCGTTGCAATAATGACTGGTTTTGCATGCTTTACACATTTATCAACAATCATTTTTTGCTTGATCGGAACTTCCGAAAAATGCAATTCAACACCCAGGTCGCCACGTGCCACCATTATTCCATCACTAATGCTAATAATATCATCAATAACTTCAAGAGCTTCTGGTTTTTCAATTTTTGCAATAATGCCCGTATGTTTTTCTTTGGCTTCAACAATCTTGCGTAAATCAATAATATCCTGAGCTCTTCGAACAAACGATAATGCAATCCAATCCACGTTGTGTTCTAATGCGAACTCTGCATCGGCAATATCTTTTTCGGTTAAACTCGGAAGTGATATTTTTGTTTTGGGTAGGTTAACGCCTTTTTTCGACGATAAAATTCCACCGTATATCACTTTGGCACTCACTGAGTCATCTCCGTTTGTTGCCGTTACTTCGAGCTTAAGTTTTCCGTCGTCAATCAAGATGGTATCACCAATTTGAACGTCTTTCGCAAATCGGGAGTAACTCATGTACACACGCTCGAGATTTCCCACGCACGGTGTATTTACAAATTTAATTTCGGCTCCTTCAACTAATTCAATGCCATTGTTTTCAACTTCACCGATCCGTAGTTTTGGCCCTTGTAAGTCGGCCAGTAATGCAACATGTGTGCGTAATTCATCATTGAGTTCCAGTATGCGATCAATAACTTCCAGATGATCGGCATGTGAACCATGACTAAAGTTCAGACGGCATACATTCACTCCGGCTTCGAATAGCTTCTTTAGCTGTTCTTTCGATGAGCTTGCAGGCCCTATGGTTGCAATAATTTTTGTCTTTGTCTTGTAATTTATCATATGTGTGTTTTGTTGATTGCTTTGCCTAAATTTTACCTGCTCTCGGTTCTCGGGAATTTACAATTTTCAGATCGGTAAAATCTGTTGATTTAAAGGCAGCTGTTATTAATGTAATATATCTCAGTATCTAATTGTGCGTTTTATCTATGATTATGAAGAGATGTGTTTTTAAGATATATATCAACGTAGAAATTAGATACAAATCAGCTACAAATGTAGGAATATCGAGTTACAAATATTGCTGTTGCCTATTTCCCGGGCGCGCTTGTTAACAATTATGAAACGACCATACCCGTTTGTTACATAAACAAGCATAATTAAATTCCATAGAGAGCTCCATATATTTCGATTTTAAAGTATAAATGCATTGAATAAAAGATAGGCGTATAAAAGTTACTGCTTTTCAACAAAGGTTGACGGAAAGCTTAATAATTGATATTGGATCGTTTTTGCCAATCGATAATTACCAAGTGACCCGGGGTGCAAACGATCGGTTTTTTCATTCATAAAATATTTCACCTGCGAATCTTCCATTGGGTAAAGTCCACTTATCGAGTACAAGTCAATTAAAGGCACAGCCCAAACTGAGGCGGCTTGTTTTAGTGTATTTACATAGTCTTCAGTATATAAGCCAAGCGCGTTGGCGAAGCTTTCTTCGGGCTGAACGTTTGTAGCATTAAATGTTGCGAATCCACGATGAATGGGTGTCATGATAATAATTTGCTGGTCAGGGTAGTTCTTTTTCAGAAAAGCCATTGCTTTATTGATTCTTCCGCAAAAGGTGGTGTCGCTCACTTCCATAACCCGGAATTTCCGCACAACATTTGTTCCGTTGAAGTTGGTTTCTTTGGCGGTTTCACGATAAAAGCTACCCATTGGCGTATTGTGCATATAATCATTTGTTCCTGCAAAAATCAAAATCGCATCAACATCTGTTCCGTGCTCTTCTTTTAATTTCAATGCCTGGCGGTAAATCCCAGTCCATTGATGTCCGCTAATACCGTAAACATATGGTTCAATGCCCATCATTTCTGTCAGATACTCCCAGTAAACAATTCTGCTTTTCCATTTCTGCGTCATTGAATCTCCTAAAAAGGCAACTTTTTTTCCATTCCATTGAGAGTTCGGAGCATCTTTGGATTTTGTTGTTTTGTTTAAAATTTGGCCATGTCCAGGCACTAATAACACAAGAATCAAAATAGAAATCCCGATCAGTTTTTTCATAATTATTTGTTTATTAGTTTTTTAATTGTTGTGACTGCTTTGTGAAATCCGAATTACTTTGTTTGTACGTTATGAATTGTTTTGAAATGAGGTAATCTTTAAAGAGGAGCTAAGTTAATATCTTTTCAGTTATTAGGGTATTGGAAATGGCTATATCATCCTGCGAAAGAAGACCAAGGAAAGCTGCAATGCGGAATCAGGCGGAGAAATTGCGATACGAATGATCTGTCTGTTCGAATTCTGAATGAATGGAAATAAGTCACGAATCGTTCATTATATTTTTTTAAACAAATGGGGTTGACAGACAGATAAATTCATCCTTGTGCGGTACAATTTCTATCTTTGTTGGTGCTTTGTGTGATTTGTTTCTATGGAAGGTGATCGTAAGATATGGGAAGATTTTAAGTGTGATGCAGATTATGCATTGTCGGATATCTATGGTAAAAATATTGATTTTCTTTTTATCTATGGAAAGAAATTCACCAAGGATGAAAGTCTGATTTTGGACACCATTCAAGATATTTTCTATGATTTAATCCGCAACCGAAACAATTTAGGTTCGACAGATAATATCAGGTTATATTTGTTGAAGACATTTCGTCGAAGAATCCTTCGAACATTTGAGAAAAATAGGAAGTTATTCTGGCTTGAGCCTACCTCTCTGCACGCGGAGCCTGAAATAACATTTTCGGTAGAGGAAAAAATTATTCAGGATGAAGAATCTGCACAAAGAATCAGATCTTTAAAGCAGGCTATGAAGACGTTAAATGCCCGACAACGTGAAGTTTTGTATTATAAATTTACCTGTGGGTTTGATTATGACGAAATTTGTGAAATCATGTCAATTTCGTATGACTCAGCCAGGCAGCTTGTTTCAAGATCAATTAAAAAGCTCAAGCAAAAACTGACTCCAACTTCTTTCATTTTCCTTTTCGTCCGTCTCAAGGAAATTGATAAGGGTAAATAGTTTTCTACCTTATTATATTTGAGTGATATATTTTGTTGGCAACTATTATTCAAATGTATCTATTCAGGTCTAAATTTGTCCATGATTCCTGAAACTTAAAAATTACTTTCTACTTGTTGATAAAGTTTGGCCTTCGCAGGTAAAAGTGTTAATATCTACTTTTGCATTTTAACTTCTACCTGTCAGTATTGTAGAACTTTGTATTACCATGCAAGATCAAAAAGGCATACCAGAGCTTATTACTTTTTTGCTTAACCAAGTTAATGAATTGAAGCAAGTGGTTGAAGAACTCAAATCCAGATTAGCAGAATATGAAACAAAAAAGAACAGTAACAATAGCAGTAAGCTACCATCAAGCGATTTTGGTAATTTAAAGAAAACCAATAGCCTAAAAAAAGGCAGCGGCAAAAAAGCAGGCGGTCAACCCGGGCACAAAGGCAGCTCGATGAAGATGCCCCCAAAGCCTGATTTTACAGAACTGCACCATCCGCTGTATTGTAATTGTTGTGGCAATGACCTTTCCGGAATTGAACCTGACCTTTCCGGGAAACGTCAGGTTGTGGACATACCAGATATTACTTTTACTGTTACGGAGCACCAGATTTACAAAAAGACCTGCAGTTGCGGCCGTGTTTCAAAAGGGGCTTATCCTAATGGTGTCTATGGCCCGATCTGTTATGGAAAACACACACAGGCACTGGTTGCCTATTTAAGTGCCAGACAATATATCCCTTACAAAAGGCTGAAAGAGATGCTGAGAAATATATTTGGCCTAAATATCTGTCAAGCGAGCATCAAAAATATTTTACACAGAACAAGTGAAAAGTTGGAGCCAATATATGAATCCATTAGAAAAACGGTTTTAAACAATTCGGTTATTGGGGGTGATGAAACCAGCGTGAACATTAATGGGAATAATAATTGGGTGTGGACATTCCAGAATGCCAGGGCTACATTTATTGGTATTCATCCCTGAAGAGGGTATCTGGCAATTGAAGAATTAATGCCGGAAGGTTTCGGGGGCGCAATAATTGTAAGTGACTGCTGGACCTTTTATTTTAAAACAGATGCGAAGTCGCATCAACCATGCACTGCCCATATTCTAAGAGAACTACAATACTTTACCGAAGGTATAAAGACCAAACATGGTCTGGTAGAATGACCAGATTAATTAAACTGGCATTAAAAGCACACAGGAACCAAAATAGTGATCCCAACATAATAGGCCGGATAAATAACAAGCTGAAAAAACTCCTGGATGAAGATATTGGCAACCCGTTCAAGAAAATAGCCACATTGCAAAAGTGCTTGTCAAAATATCAGGATTACCTTTTTTTGTTTCTTGAGAATGAACTTGTGCTCCCCGACAACAACGGTTCTGAAAGGGCTATCAGGAATTTTAAGGTCAAACAAAAAGTAAGTGGGTTCTTTAAAACGAATAAAGGTGCTGAAAACTATGCAATATTGAGGTCAGTCTGTGACACGGCCATTAAAAATAACCAAAATCCCTTGACCCCTTTCAAATTAGCAGCTGATTACTCTAGTCCTGAATAGATACATTCAATGAAAGAGTCAGTCTAATGAGATAAGGATATTCAGGATAACATGAAGCATTTAGACCGGAGTTCGCAGGAAGCCTTGTATCATGAGTTTTCCGCGGGGCTGATTGTTTTGATGTGGTACTTCAGAATAGTTGCTCTTTTATGCAATTCCGCAAATAAAAAAGTAAAAGTGGTCTGATTTCTTTAAATAGTTGACAAAACTATTTAAATATTATCCTTTTTCTGTCACAAAACAATTTTTTCATGCTTTTATGATGTGTGAATGTTTAAGAATGAGAATAGGAATGTTTAAGTTTTAAGTTGCGAACTTCTGTTTTGTATTCGTCTTCGTGTTGTATCGATCTATTTTTAAGGATATAATATAGTCAGAAAAATAGTATTGAGGCATTAATCTTTTTTAATGTCTAAAGAAATAGTATTGCCGAGGATTTGATTCTAAACGTTGTGATGTGAAAAAACAGTTTTAAAATTTTACTATGAGAAATATTCGAATGAGTAAATTGTTGTGGAGTGTTGTGTTTTTACTATCTGCCTCTTATGGAGGGGTTAGCGCGAGCAACAAGTGGGAGAAATACTATAATGATAGTATAAAAGGGTGCCAGTCTATCGATGCTTTAATTTATTTACAAAAGTCTGGAATAGAACCTCAGGGAAGTCTTATTGTCGGTGTTATTGATTCTGGAATTGATACGAGCTCTATTGATTTGAAAGACGCTCTATGGATTAATTCTGCGGAGAAGTTGGATGGAAAAGATAATGATAAAAACGGTTATGTTGATGATTTGAATGGTTGGAATTTTCTGGGGACTTCAGATGGAACTTTTAATATGAAAAGTGCTGGGACCGAAGAGTATCGTCAATTCAAACGATTATATCCGAAATATAAAAGTGGAATTACTAGTTCTTCCGATTCTTTAGAATATGATTATTATTTAAAGATGAAGAAAAAGGCAGGTATAGGAGGTTATATGCAGTTTTTTTCCTTAGCAAAGCAGAAGCATCAAACCTACTTGAAAATAGATTCCGTGTTAAATACTTTCTCAAATATTGATAGAGATACGATTACGGTTGGTAGTTTATATAGCTTGCCTGTTTCTGATATTTCTTGGAAGCAGAATTTTGAAGTTATCGCGGTTGATGTCATGAAAGCCGGATCAAGTGCTCTGTGGCGTGATATGTTTAAAAGTGAAGAGGATGAGTTTTGTTTAATGAAAACTAGGATTGATGGTATTGAGCATGCCAAAGATAAACGATTATTGATGGGAGATAAACTTGATGATCCCAGTGATCGTTTCTATGGAAATACTCATTTAATGGTAGATGGATATGACCATGGAATGTTGGTTGCAGGAGAAATTGCGGGGCAGGGAATCGTTGATTCACAAATGACAGGAATTTATCCGGCAGCCAAATTAATGATTATACGAGCCATCCCTGATGGCGATGAATACGATAAAGATGTTGCCTCTTCTATTCGCTATGCGGTTGATAATGGAGCAAAAGTAATAAACATGAGTTTTGGTAAATATACTTCTCCTACTCCTGATATGGTGAACGATGCAATTGCTTATGCGCAAAAAAAAGATGTGTTGATTATTCAGGCGGCTGGTAATAGCGGATGGAACATTGATTCGCTTGCTTATTTCCCTTCCGGGAAAAATAAAAAAGGACTTCCTTTTTCTAATCTCATTCGAGTTGGAGCTTCCGGGAAAAGTGGACAACGATTAAAAATCTCGAATGAAGGAATTACGAAGGTTGATATTTTTGCTCCGGGAGCTGAAATTACATCAGTAGCCCCTGATAATACTTACCAGACGGTAAAAGGAACAAGTATTGCAGCGCCGGTAGTAAGTGCCGTCGCTGCTATGTTACGTCATTATTTTCCCAAACTAAAAGCATCTGAAGTAAAGGATATTTTGATTAGGAGTGCTAGCCCAGCAGGATTGCCTTGCAAAAGCAGAGGGATAGTGAATGCGTTGAATGCAGTAAAATTAGCAGCTATTTATACCAAGTGAAAATGAGAAAGTATTTGCCTCTTTTTTTTCTGTTATTTATTCCCTGTTTTCTTTTTGGACAAGAGATTAACTGGGAGAAAGTTCGTCGTTTTTCGTCTGATTCTATTGGTGCAAAAATGATGAATCAGAGTGTTTATCCTTATTGGATTGAAGGAACCGGTTATTTTCATTATCGTTTAAAAACTGATTCGGGAGTCTCTTATTGGCTAGTTAACCGTAAAACTGGCAAGAAGACTTTGTTTGTAAACAATGTTGAGTTTTCCCGGCAGTATAATAAAATTACAGGAGATTCGCTGGATGCAGCAAACCTTAAGTTGTACGGAATTGATTTTCTAAAGAATGACTTGAATCAGTTTTATTGGAAAAAAGGAGGGAGAACTTTCTTATATAATATTCATCAACATAAGCTTAGAGAAGTAGCCGAAAAGGATGCGAGAACTTACGGGACAAAATTATCTACGTTTTATGACTCGGTAACAAAAGATTCATTGTATACGATGCTGGGGGGGAATTTTAATTTGTTTATTCGGAATAATTACACAGAGGCGATTGAGCAACTCACCTTTGATGGAACCGCAGAAGCGTCTTATACTCGTCGAAGTTCTAAAGAACCAGTTGAAAATAACTCAATGGGATTCTGGGTGAAAGGAAGTCATCGTTATATCTTGCTATCTGTAGATGATGAGAATGTGAAAAACATGGCGTTGATTCACTCTCTGGGAAAGAAGCGTCCGACTCATGAGATCTATAAAATGCCAATGCCTGGCGACAAAGAAGTTAAACAATATAGACTTTGGTGGTATAATGCTGACACCGATGTCGGGAAACTCCTAGCGATAGATAAATACCCGGATCAGGAAGTTAAATTGTCTTACTTTCGGTCAGACAGTATCCTTTATTTTACCAGAAAAAGTAGAGCGTCAGATCAAATTGAATTATGTAAATTAGACTTGGCGAATGGAGCCGTAAGAGAAGTTATATCTGAAAAATGTTTGCCTCATATCAATCTTTCGTTGTTTAATTATCGTGTAATTAATAATGGAGAAAACATAATATGGTGGTCAGAGCGTACCGGCAAAGGAAACTACTATTTGTATGATAGCCATGGGAACTTGTTGAACCGTATTACGCAGGGCGATTTAGTCGCGGGGCGTATTGTTGAGATTGATAGCTTAAGTCAGTCTTTTATTTTTGAAGCTTATGGAGGAGTTTCAGGGGTAAATCCTTCTTACAGATACTATTATAAGGTTGATTTCAGCGGACGATCCCAGCGTTTACTTACTTCAGGGAATGGAACACACGAATTAATGATTTCAGCTGATAAGCATTATGCAATTGACAACTGCTCAAGAATGGATCGTGCCCCGGAATGCTCTATTGTTTCTTTGGTGGAGGACAAAAAGCCGATATTGTTTGAACGGATGAATGATCAATGTTTACGAAATATTGGATGGAAACCTCCAGTGGTTTTGAAAGTGAAGGCAGCTGATCAGCAGACTGATCTTTGGGGGGTAATGTATCTTCCTTCTGATATAGATACAACAAAAAAATATCCAATAATTAGCAACGTGTATCCAGGGCCTCAGAGTGATCAAATTCCTTTGTCATTTACTCCTGGCGATAATGAAAATCAGGCGTTGGCAGAGATGGGATTTGTTGTAATTAATGTTGGCCCAAGAGGAAGTTCACCGCTCAGAGGTCATGATTTTTATTGTTTTGGTCATCATAATCTACGCGATTATCCATTGGCAGATGACAAATATGTAATTGAAGAATTGGCCAAGAAGTATTCGTTTATCGATTTGAAGCGAGTTGGCATTTATGGACATTCGGGAGGTGGATTCCAGACAGTAATGGCTCTTTTGACATATCCTGATTTTTATAAAGTAGGCGTTGCCTCATCCGGGAATTATGACAATAATATTTATATCCGGTGGTGGGGAGAAACCTTTCAAGGTCTCAACGAGGAGGTTGATTCCGTTTCAGGGGAAGTAACATTTTCCTGCAAGATCCCAACCGCTATGGAATTAGCCGGAAACTTGAAAGGAAAGTTATTACTAATAACTGGAGAGGTTGATAAGAATGTGCATCCGTCAACAACCATAAGGATGGCTAACGCTTTGATTGAAAATAATAAACGGTTTGAGATGTTTGTTGTTCCTGGGGCTGGTCACGGGTTAATGAGCCCATATTACTACAATCTAATCCGTTACTATTTTGCTGAAAATTTATTGAGCTTATCTCGACGAGATATTGATATTGTAAACCATAATTGAATTATTCATGAGATTTATTGTATTGCATTTGGTTGCTTTTTTATGTTGTTTCGGTTGTTTGTATGCTCAGGATAACAAGCAGCAGTCTGATGTACCTGTTTTATTAGAATTAACAATTGTCGATGAAGCTGATTCTCCTCTTCCGGGGGCAACAGTAGTAATTGTTGGTAAATCGCAAGGAGTTATTACAGATTCCAACGGATCTACTTCTTTGTGGGTTGAAAGAGGATCAAAAATAGTCATCTCTTTTTTGGGAATGGAGCAGAAAGAGATGACGGTAGATCAGCCTATGAATGAGAAGGTAGTTCTGAAAGGTAAAACTTCAGAAATAAACCAAATTGTCGTAACTGGCTATACGCAGACGACGATGAAACGAACCACGGGTTCTGTTTCTATTATCAAAGGCAAAGATTTAGACATGCAAAGTAAACCTGCTGCTGGTTTGGATATGTTACTGCAAGGGAAGCTGGCAGGGGTAAATATTAAAGCAGTGTCCGGACGTCCGGGAGAAACAGCTACGGTTCGAATAAGAGGCACGAATACCATCACGGGAAATGCCGATCCGCTTTGGGTGGTCGATGGTGTCCCCCTGCAAAAAGATATTCCTTCGATATCGGGAGGTCAAATAAAATCAGGTGATTTTAATGATATATTCACGAATGGCATCTCTGGAATTAATCCGAACGACATTGAGTCGGTAACTGTACTAAAAGATGCTTCTGCAGCTGCTATTTACGGGTCGAGAGCTGCCGGCGGTGTAATTGTTGTTACGACCAAAAGAGGAAAATCGGGACGAATGCAGATTAATTACTCCAGTAATGTATCTGTTGTATCCAAGCCCCCGCGTGATGTGAATTTAATGAATTCGCCTGAAAAGCTAAGTTGGGAACAGGAACTTTGGGATGAGTTTTCGGCGGAAGACTATAACAGTGTTGGTTATTACCCTATTGTCGGAGTGGTGGGGATGATTCATGCGGGGGAAGGGAAATATGCCGGTATGTCTGCTTCCGAACAAGATGCTGAAATAGGGCAACTCTCTGAGGAGACAACCAACTGGTTCGAAGAACTGTTTCGCAATTCTGTTTCGCAAAGTCATTTTCTTTCGCTTTCGGGAGGAGCCGATAAAAATACCTATTATGTATCATTGGGCTATAACAACAACGAAGGGGTTGTTAAGAAAAGTGGGTACGATAGCTATAGCGTTAGTGCAAAATTAGATTTAAAACCCAATGACCGGGTGTCGATTGGCTTTAGTTCTGATTTGTCGATGCAGGAAAGCACCGGCTTTTCCGGCAATGTTGATCCTTTTGAATATGCCTATTTTGCCAACCCGTATGAAAAAGCCTACAACGAGGATGGCTCTTATGCCGCTGATAATACCTATTTCATGATGACCGAAATAAATGGAGGTTATAGGAACCTATTACCGGAAGAAGGCTTCAATATTTTGCGGGAGATGAACGAAACATCCAGTAAAACTAAAAATCTATCAACAACAATAATTGGAACAATAAGCGTAAAATTGCAAAAAGGATTGAAGTTCGAAGGATTGGGTTCATGGGGCTATGTGACCAATAATTCGGATAATATCAATGGAAAGAATTCCTATGCGGCCTGGCAGGATCGCCCGTTTGAAGGAGGCAATCGGTTCTCTCCCCGAAAATATGCATCTATTAGTCAGTTTTCAGCTTATAATGCCAATTATAATTTACGCGGTCAGTTTAATTATTCCTCCGAATTCGGAGAAAATCATTATTTGAATGCTTTAATTGGGAGTGAGTTGCGCGGTCAGTATGCGAAGAGTATTTACACTAAACGTTACGGGTACGATCCTGTTACCGGAAATTTCTCAATGCCTGCTTTGCCTGAAACCTCTGAGTTGGAATATGGAGATTTGCTTCACTATGCAACTCTTATCGATGGACTATCGGGGCAGTCAATTGGTAAAGATGCTTTTGCCTCGTTTTACTTTTCGGCCGATTATTCATACAAGCATCGTTATGTAGCCAGTCTTACTGCTCGTACCGATGGTTCGAATAATTTTGGTAGCAATCAGCAGTTTAATCCGACCGGATCATTCGGCGTTTCGTGGAATGTGGATCAGGAACGATTTATGAAAAAGTATCAATCGATTATTAGTCATTTCTCGCTTCGTGCAGCGATTGGTTATACCGGAAATATTAACAAGAGTGTTTTTCCTCAATTAATGATGAATTATGAAAGTTCGTTCCGGAAAACAGAGAGTGATTATTTCCGGATGGGAACAATTAGAAATGCTCCGAACCCAAATTTGAGGTGGGAAAAAACCAGAGATTTAAAATTTTCGTTGGATGTGGGTTTCTTAGACGATCGGATCAATCTGCAGGCCGAGGTATATAGCCGCCATACCTACGATGCTGTTACTTCCGAAAAAGTACCTGCTTCTACAGGTTTTATTATTCAAAGCTTTAATACCTCTGAGTTGTTAAATCGGGGGCTGGAACTAACCTTGTCGGCAATACCGGTAAAAACAAAAAACTGGCGAATGTCTTTTTCTACCAACATTGCTTACAATATGAATAAATTAGTTTCCTATAATCCAGGATCTTTTGATTTTTCTACTTCTACACATGTTGGATATCCGTTGGGGGCTGTCTTTTCCGGTAAAATTAATGGCATTAATCCGAACTTGGGAATTTACACCTATAAACCGCGGCCGGATGCTGTTTTTGAAACAGCAAAAGATCGTACCAAATCCGAAAATTACATTTTTTATTTGGGAACCAGTAATGCACCTACTACCGGTGGGTATTCAATTAGTACTTCTTACAAGAAACTATCATTGAGTGTTGGAGGTACTTATTCTATTGGAGGAAAAGTGATGAATGAAATAGCTGCTCCTTATAGTGGAGGAAGTATTGAACGACATAAAAGTGTAGAGATTCCGACACAGGAGAATGATTTATATGTGAATCATTTTAATGTACGGAGAGATGCAGTTAATCGCTGGACTCCTTCCAATCCAATCACGAATGCTCATCCGCGTATTCTTGATGCATTTGGGGACGTGCTGGATATTGATGACTATATGCCAACCACCAGTGCCATAACGAATGCTTCGCTGTTGGAAAATGTTTCGTATTTCAAATTGGGCTCTGTAATGTTGGCTTATTCGTTTGAGGGGGAATGGATGAAGAAATGCTTTATTAATAATTTGTCACTTTCGGTAGCAGCAAGTAACCTTTTTATTATTACCAATTATTCGGGCATCGATCCGGAAACTCCGGGAGCTGTTTATCCGATGGCCAGAACTTATACTTTGGGACTTTCGGTTGGATTTTAATGATTTGAAAAAAAGAAAAAGATGAAAAAAATACTTATAATCACACTTCTGTTTACTTGTTTTTCCTGCGACAGGTATCTGGATATAAAACCGTATGGGAAAACTATTCCGAAAACAGCTGAAGAATTTTCGGCATTATTGCAAACGCACTTAAATGATATTAATATAGGAGGTACTCATTCGTTACTTTTTGATGGAGAAAGTACGCTTAATTTTGCAATGTATGCCGATAACTTTGAAGCTTGCTTGACGGAGCGGTCGGGTTCTACTTTGCCAATTTATGTTGGGAGCTATATTAACTATAATCAGTTTGTATTTTATAGAAATTTTTATGCAATTATTCGTGATTGTAATATTGTATTAGATGGAGTGAGCGATCCCAATAGCGATGAACTATCGAAAAAAGTAGTGGCAACCGCTTATGCCATGAGGGGTGTAGCTTATTATAACTTATTGCAGATGTTTTGCAAAGCTCCCGAAGCGGGAAATTTTCAGCAGCAGGAGGGGCTTCCGTTGGTCAAAACGTTTGATATGGAAGAAAAGCCAATTCGTAGTTCGATGGAAGAAACCATTGAATTGATTGAACATGATTTGCAAAAGGCAATCTCTTATCAGCAAAAAGATGCCTTGTACCTCTTCACCGAAGAGGTAACGAAAGGCTATTTGGCTCGTTTGTATTTTTGGCTCGAACAGTGGAGCAAAGCTCTTGATCTGGCACAACAAATACTCGCTGCTCAACCGTTATTAAGTGGTGTTGCCTATACAGATATGATGCGTTCCGCACATGATGTTACTGGTAATATATTAATCAGAACTTATACTACCAGTGATGCTACTAGTGTATATAACTTAACAATACAGAAAACTACATTGAGTTACCGCCCTGTAAGCAAGCGGTTTATTGATTTATTTGATTTGGATGGAGCAGATAATGATATTCGTTATTCCTTGTTTTTAAATCGTCTTCGTCAGAATCAAAAAGAATTAGCATGTGGGATGCGTGCTGCCGAGTTTAAATTAATAGAAGCAGAATGTTATTACCATTTAAACAAGACCACGGAAGCCTTACAGTCGATTAATGAGTTTCGTTCGCATCGTATCTCCAATTATACTCCTCTGACAGAGGGGCAGCTTCCGGAGGTGAATTCATCGGCTAAAATTAAAGTCGATGCCGAAGGCAAGGTGCTAACCCCTCTTTTATCGCTTATTTTATCGGAACGCAGAAAAGAACTTTTTTTGGAAAATGGTGATCGCTGGTTTGAATTAAAACGGAATGGAGCTCCTGAATTCTGGACGGCTTATAATAGCCGGAAGTATGTGACCGAATCCTTTATGTACACCTTCCCTCTCTTGCTTGACGATGTTACACTTACCCCCGGCTTGGTGCAAAATCCCGGTTACGAAGACTATATAAGATAAAAATAGAAACAACCTATGGCTGAGATATTAACTGAGGTACACATGAGTATGACCGAAGGCTTATCTCATCCAACAAACGGACTAAATAAATTTTGGACAAATGAAAAATAGAAGAAAAATAGTAGGCTTTTTTGGTATCGGAATATTTTTTCTGATGTGTTTCGCGTGTGACTCGTTCGAAGATGTTGTTCCGCTCGATAATAAAGTATCCAATAAAAAGATAAAATTGGCCGATCCGAAAGTGCTGACGGCACAAGAAATTGCAGAAGTAAATGCGATTAAACAAGAATATTTAAGTAGTACAAATAACTAAAAAAGGGAGAATTTAAAAATGAGAAAATTAGTTTTTTTATTGGCACTGGTGAGTGCCTGTGTGTTTACATCTTGTTCTGATGATGACGAACAAACACCTGCTATTACATTTAATTTTGAAGCAACGGCTTATACGCTTGCTTCCGGTACGGTGGAAGTGAAACTGGTAGCAAGTGAAGCGGTAACTTCAGAGGTAACGGTACCAGTTATTCTGGGTGGTGATGCAGCGGCTTTGGAAGATGAAGATTATTCTTTGTCGGCAAAATCTTTTGTTTTTCAGGCAGGTGAAAAAGAAGCATCAATTGAAATAACAAGAAAAAATGTGAGTGAAAATGCCGTTGATTTAGTGCTTAACTTAGGCACTATTCCTTTCGGATTTGAGGCTGGTGTTATTAATTATGCGACGGTTGAAATTGTAGGCGCCAATGCAGTGACGATTTCTTTTGATAACTATTCCGGAGAATTGGGAGCTACTACCACTTCTTTTGGGGTACTGTTAAAGAACGTAAGTGGAGAGAACTACGAAGTAACTGCCGATACGCAATTCTCGGTTGAAATTGATGCCGAAAATACAACGGCTGAAGAAGAGGTTCATTATTCGTTTACCAATGGGAAATACATTACTGTTAAAGCCGGCGAATCAACCGGAAGTATTGACCTGAGTTTTTTTAAATTAGAAGAAGGCAAAACCGATATTGCATTAAAATTAGTTGCTGCCGACGGCTATATCTTGGGTAATAATCCTGAAATTTATATTACAATAGCTGGTCCTACCAATTTCTCGGGAACCTGGAGTTTTGCCGGAATCTCCAATCTGGAATGGTGGCAGATAAATGCTGGAACTGATACATCTGATTTCCCGAAAGGAACATCCAGTGATCAGATTACTTTCGCCGGTTTATCAACCGAATACACGGTGACTACGAACTTTTCAGGCGATCTGAAAAACTATTTCCCGGCAACAAGTACTGCTACTTTCTTAACTGAAAGAGAAGAACGTTTGCAGGAAGAAGGACTGTTCGGTTCTACTGTAATGCTAACGGTATTGTCAATGACCGATATTAATGTTAATTTTTCGGCTACCGAACAGGATGTTAGAGCTGCCAGAGTGGGCTGGCGTTTATTTACCGATGGCGATAATAATGAAATTTTGGAATGTACTATTTATGATTACGAACCTACCGATTTCTTAGCTGATGTCTATCAGATGTATGTAAGTTATGGTAGCGATCCGGTAATGCTTTATATGCCATTACGTTTACATTTTCTTCGGGAAAACTAGTTAATGTCGTTTTCTTGTATAGAAAATGGAGTTTTCTTTTTAAGAAAACTCCATTTTTGTAATTATTATGAGAGAACATCTAGTATTGTGTATGATAAATATATTTTTTTCTGTTTTTTGTCACAAAAAGCTGTTTTTTTGCTCATATATTATATAAAATAGAGGTAAAAATGTCAGATTACAATAAGTATGTTGGGTATTCGGTCGAAGAATTATTGAATGATCAAGGATTTGTTCTGGAGGTTAAGAAGCGAAACGAAAAATCATGGAATGAATTTTTGAGCATTAATTCCAGGTCGAAAGAAAACATGATTGAGGCAAAAAGGTTAATTCAGCTGTTTGACGTTGAAGAAACTGGGCTTGACCAAAACCGAAAGTATTTATTGTGGAATAATATAAGTCAGTTTAATAAAGTAGAACATAAAAAGAAAGAGCAGTTTGTTATTCCATTATTTATGAGGATTGCTGCAGTTGTTGTTCTTTTGTTGGCCATTGCCAGTGTTTGGTACTTGAATTCGAATCGTCAGCAAGAATGGATTTTTGAAGCAGGTGAACTGAATGGAAAGCCTGCTGTCAAGCAATCGACTTTGGTGTTGTCTAATGGAGATCAGTTTGCGTTGAAAGTCAAAGAATCAACAATAACTGTCTTGAGAGAAAAAAATGCAATCCAAATAGAGCAAGACAGCATTGTTTCAGTCAATGAAAGAAAATCAGAAGCTAATGTAACCGAAGCCATGAATGAGGTGATTGTTCCTTATGGTGAAAAAACCAACCTGGTATTGGCCGATGGAACTAAAGTTTGGTTGAATGCCGGAAGTCGGTTAGCATTTCCGATGCAATTTTCAAAGAAAAATCGAAAAGTTTATTTAGAGGGAGAAGGTTATTTTGAAGTGACAGAAAATGAAAGTCACTCCTTTATTGTAGTCACCCGAGATGTGAGTGTTAAAGTGTATGGTACAAAATTTAATATTAGTGCCTACCTCAATGATACTTATTCGGAAACGGTGTTGCTGGAGGGAAGTGTTTCGGTTGAAAACACCCAGTCTCTCTTCAGTAAAGAAGTGAAGATGATACCTGGGCAGAAGATAACTTATAGTAAGGAAAGCAAGTCCATTTCTTTGGAAGAAATAAAAAATCCGGAATTGTATGTGACCTGGAGGGAAGGCTGGTATCAATTCTCCAATGTTGATCTGACCTATGTTATCCACAAACTTGAGCGTTTTTATAATGTACAATTTGAATATGGTGAGAACATTGTTCAGGAAAGCTATCATGTTTCCGGGAAATTGGATTTAAAAGAGTCACTTGAGCAGGTGCTGTCTGTGATTGCCAAAGTTGCTAAAGTCGATTGTCAAATTACAGAAAATCGCATTAAGCTAAAAAAACAACAATAAGGCACATCGGAATAATAAGATTTGACCCTCATTCACAATTCAGGTAAAATTACGAAAAAAGATAGAGAGATATTGTTGCTCTTTTGGGGAGCACACTAATTTTTTGTTAAAAATGAAACTACTATCGTTACTTACGTTTGTTTTTTTTGTTTCAGTTACCGCCAACAGCTATTCGCAACAAACGAAATTCAACATGAATGTTGAGAAAATTTCGGTAAAAGAGGCATTTCAAACGATTGAGGCAATGAGTGAATACATTTTCATATATAGTGAAGACAATGTTGATCTTGATAGAAAGGTAAATATCCGAGTTGAAAATGAATCAGTTAATGGAATTCTGGACGAACTTTTTAAGGGTACCGATAATTATTATGAGATACAGGATCGACAGGTAGTGATCTTATTCAGAGATGCTGAAAAGGAGTCGAAACCTGTTTTATTAGAATTAACAATTGTCGATGAAGCTGATTCTCCTCTTCCGGGGGCAACAGTAGTAATTGTTGGTAAATCGCAAGGAGTTATTACAGATTCCAACGGATCTACTTCTTTGTGGGTTGAAAGAGGATCAAAAATAGTCATCTCTTTTTTGGGAATGGAGCAGAAAGAGATGACGGTAGATCAGCCTATGAATGAGAAGGTAGTTCTGAAAGGTAAAACTTCAGAAATAAACCAAATTGTCGTAACTGGCTATACGCAGACGACGATGAAACGAACCACGGGTTCTGTTTCTATTATCAAAGGCAAAGATTTAGACATGCAAAGTAAACCTGCTGCTGGTTTGGATATGTTACTGCAAGGGAAGCTGGCAGGGGTAAATATTAAAGCAGTGTCCGGACGTCCGGGAGAAACAGCTACGGTTCGAATAAGAGGCACGAATACCATCACGGGAAATGCCGATCCGCTTTGGGTGGTCGATGGTGTCCCCCTGCAAAAAGATATTCCTTCGATATCGGGAGGTCAAATAAAATCAGGTGATTTTAATGATATATTCACGAATGGCATCTCTGGAATTAATCCGAACGACATTGAGTCGGTAACTGTACTAAAAGATGCTTCTGCAGCTGCTATTTACGGGTCGAGAGCTGCCGGCGGTGTAATTGTTGTTACGACCAAAAGAGGAAAATCGGGACGAATGCAGATTAATTACTCCAGTAATGTATCTGTTGTATCCAAGCCCCCGCGTGATGTGAATTTAATGAATTCGCCTGAAAAGCTAAGTTGGGAACAGGAACTTTGGGATGAGTTTTCGGCGGAAGACTATAACAGTGTTGGTTATTACCCTATTGTCGGAGTGGTGGGGATGATTCATGCGGGGGAAGGGAAATATGCCGGTATGTCTGCTTCCGAACAAGATGCTGAAATAGGGCAACTCTCTGAGGAGACAACCAACTGGTTCGAAGAACTGTTTCGCAATTCTGTTTCGCAAAGTCATTTTCTTTCGCTTTCGGGAGGAGCCGATAAAAATACCTATTATGTATCATTGGGCTATAACAACAACGAAGGGGTTGTTAAGAAAAGTGGGTACGATAGCTATAGCGTTAGTGCAAAATTAGATTTAAAACCCAATGACCGGGTGTCGATTGGCTTTAGTTCTGATTTGTCGATGCAGGAAAGCACCGGCTTTTCCGGCAATGTTGATCCTTTTGAATATGCCTATTTTGCCAACCCGTATGAAAAAGCCTACAACGAGGATGGCTCTTATGCCGCTGATAATACCTATTTCATGATGACCGAAATAAATGGAGGTTATAGGAACCTATTACCGGAAGAAGGCTTCAATATTTTGCGGGAGATGAACGAAACATCCAGTAAAACTAAAAATCTATCAACAACAATAATTGGAACAATAAGCGTAAAATTGCAAAAAGGATTGAAGTTCGAAGGATTGGGTTCATGGGGCTATGTGACCAATAATTCGGATAATATCAATGGAAAGAATTCCTATGCGGCCTGGCAGGATCGCCCGTTTGAAGGAGGCAATCGGTTCTCTCCCCGAAAATATGCATCTATTAGTCAGTTTTCAGCTTATAATGCCAATTATAATTTACGCGGTCAGTTTAATTATTCCTCCGAATTCGGAGAAAATCATTATTTGAATGCTTTAATTGGGAGTGAGTTGCGCGGTCAGTATGCGAAGAGTATTTACACTAAACGTTACGGGTACGATCCTGTTACCGGAAATTTCTCAATGCCTGCTTTGCCTGAAACCTCTGAGTTGGAATATGGAGATTTGCTTCACTATGCAACTCTTATCGATGGACTATCGGGGCAGTCAATTGGTAAAGATGCTTTTGCCTCGTTTTACTTTTCGGCCGATTATTCATACAAGCATCGTTATGTAGCCAGTCTTACTGCTCGTACCGATGGTTCGAATAATTTTGGTAGCAATCAGCAGTTTAATCCGACCGGATCATTCGGCGTTTCGTGGAATGTGGATCAGGAACGATTTATGAAAAAGTATCAATCGATTATTAGTCATTTCTCGCTTCGTGCAGCGATTGGTTATACCGGAAATATTAACAAGAGTGTTTTTCCTCAATTAATGATGAATTATGAAAGTTCGTTCCGGAAAACAGAGAGTGATTATTTCCGGATGGGAACAATTAGAAATGCTCCGAACCCAAATTTGAGGTGGGAAAAAACCAGAGATTTAAAATTTTCGTTGGATGTGGGTTTCTTAGACGATCGGATCAATCTGCAGGCCGAGGTATATAGCCGCCATACCTACGATGCTGTTACTTCCGAAAAAGTACCTGCTTCTACAGGTTTTATTATTCAAAGCTTTAATACCTCTGAGTTGTTAAATCGGGGGCTGGAACTAACCTTGTCGGCAATACCGGTAAAAACAAAAAACTGGCGAATGTCTTTTTCTACCAACATTGCTTACAATATGAATAAATTAGTTTCCTATAATCCAGGATCTTTTGATTTTTCTACTTCTACACATGTTGGATATCCGTTGGGGGCTGTCTTTTCCGGTAAAATTAATGGCATTAATCCGAACTTGGGAATTTACACCTATAAACCGCGGCCGGATGCTGTTTTTGAAACAGCAAAAGATCGTACCAAATCCGAAAATTACATTTTTTATTTGGGAACCAGTAATGCACCTACTACCGGTGGGTATTCAATTAGTACTTCTTACAAGAAACTATCATTGAGTGTTGGAGGTACTTATTCTATTGGAGGAAAAGTGATGAATGAAATAGCTGCTCCTTATAGTGGAGGAAGTATTGAACGACATAAAAGTGTAGAGATTCCGACACAGGAGAATGATTTATATGTGAATCATTTTAATGTACGGAGAGATGCAGTTAATCGCTGGACTCCTTCCAATCCAATCACGAATGCTCATCCGCGTATTCTTGATGCATTTGGGGACGTGCTGGATATTGATGACTATATGCCAACCACCAGTGCCATAACGAATGCTTCGCTGTTGGAAAATGTTTCGTATTTCAAATTGGGCTCTGTAATGTTGGCTTATTCGTTTGAGGGGGAATGGATGAAGAAATGCTTTATTAATAATTTGTCACTTTCGGTAGCAGCAAGTAACCTTTTTATTATTACCAATTATTCGGGCATCGATCCGGAAACTCCGGGAGCTGTTTATCCGATGGCCAGAACTTATACTTTGGGACTTTCGGTTGGATTTTAATGATTTGAAAAAAAGAAAAAGATGAAAAAAATACTTATAATCACACTTCTGTTTACTTGTTTTTCCTGCGACAGGTATCTGGATATAAAACCGTATGGGAAAACAACGATTTAGTCGACCCCAATATTGAGCGCATTATTGCCATTAATAAGCTAGATGCAACTTCAGGCCGTTTTGCCGAAGAGCAGCATTACGACAATCAAAATCATCTCATATCTGGACTGGAGAAATACCCAAAAACTTATTCAAGGGTATTCATGTCGGGAAGATTAGAGCTGTAGAACGTTTAACTTATGATGCTAGTGATAGCAGGCTTTTTCTTTGCTAATTAGCTGTACTTATTTTAGCATTTTATGGAACATCTCTGTCGTCGATTTGAGTTGATTGTTATAGAGCTCAAAATATAAGGATTCATACTGGTGTCTTTATCCTCAGGATCTTCTACTTTGAGATTGCCTTGGATATCCTTTCATCCATTCACCCTCAAACGAACCCAAAAAATTTCTATATTTGTACCTCTTAAAAAAAGAACGACAAAATAGGAATCCAATGAACGATAAATTCCCTGTATACAAGCAATTAGACCTTTCTCAGGTGAACAAGGATGTTCTGAAAAAATGGGAAGACGATGATACCTTTCATAAAAGTATAAGCACCCGCGAGGGAAATGAAACCTTTGTTTTTTATGAAGGACCACCCTCTGCGAACGGTATGCCGGGAATTCACCACGTGATGGCTCGGGCTATTAAAGATACTTTTTGCCGCTATAAAACCATGAAAGGCTTTCGGGTTCACCGCAAAGCAGGTTGGGACACACATGGTTTGCCAGTGGAATTGAGCGTGGAAAAGTCATTGGGGATCACCAAAGAAGATATTGGTGGTAAAATCTCTGTTGAAGAGTACAATGCAGCCTGCCGCCGAGAGGTGATGAAATATACCAAAGAGTGGGAAGAATTAACCCGCCAAATGGGCTATTGGGTGAATATGGATGATCCGTACATCACTTACGATAACCGCTACATTGAATCGGTTTGGTGGTTACTGAAAAAGCTGTACGACAAAGACTTGATTTATAAAGGATACACCATTCAGCCCTATTCGCCGGCAGCAGGAACCGGTTTGAGTTCGCACGAACTCAATCAACCGGGAACTTATCGCGATGTGAAAGACACGACAGCGGTTGCTCAGTTCGCGGTGATTCGCGATGACAAATCAGAATTTTTATACGAAGAAGTTGATACTCCATTATACTTCATGGCATGGACAACTACGCCATGGACCTTGCCTTCGAACACGGCATTGTGTGTTGGTCCGAAGATTAAGTATCTGAAAGTAAAATCGTATAACCCCTACACCGGAGAGCCGATGACGGTTATTCTGGCTAAGGATTTGTTGAGTTCACATTTCAATCCGAAGCATGCTGAACTTTCGCTTGACGAATACAAGCCGGGAGATAAAAAAATACCTTTTGAAGTAATTGCTGAATATACCGGAGAGGAAATTGCCGGGGTGAACTACGAGCAACTGATCAACTGGGTAAAGCCAAGAGGAGATGCTTTTAGTGTGATTACCGGCGATTTTGTAACAACCGAAGATGGTACCGGAATCGTGCACATAGCACCAACTTTTGGTGCCGACGATGATCGTGTGGCTAAGCAAAATGGGATTGTACCTCTGTTCGTTCTGGATAAAGAAGGGAAAAATCAGCCAATGGTTGATCGCAAAGGTCGTTTTTTCCGCATCGAAGACATGTTGCCGGATTTTGTGCAGTCGAATGTGAATACTGAAACTTATGGAGAGTTTAGCGGCCGCTATGTGAAAAACGAGTACGACGAACTTTTGGATGAGTCGTATTCAACAGTGGATGTCGATATTTCGGTTATGTTGAAGAAGGAAAACAAGGCCTTCAAAATAGAGAAACATGAGCATAGTTATCCGCATTGCTGGCGAACTGATAAGCCAATACTATATTATCCGCTGGATAGTTGGTTTATTAAAACCACTGCCGTAAAAGACAAGCTGATTGCACTGAATAACACGATCAATTGGAAGCCGGCATCGACCGGAACCGGACGTTTTGGCAACTGGTTAGAAAACCTGGTGGATTGGAACCTGAGCCGTTCTCGTTTTTGGGGAACACCACTTCCGATTTGGCGCACCGAAGATGGTTCGCAGGCCAAGTGTATCGGGTCGGTTGAAGATTTGATGAGTGAAATTGAAAAGGCCGTTGCTGCAGGAGTGATGGATAAAAATCCGTACGAGGGATTTAATTCAGGTGAATACAGCCAAGAAAACTACGATAAAATTGATTTGCACCGTCCATTTGTGGATGATATCTTTTTGGTGAGCGATGATGGACAGAAAATGTTCCGTGAGCCCGACTTGATTGATGTTTGGTTTGACTCTGGAGCCATGCCGTATGCGCAGCGTCACTTTCCTTTCGAGAATGACGATATCTTTAAGGATGTGTTTCCCGCTGATTTTATTGCTGAGGGAGTTGACCAAACACGTGGATGGTTTTTTACGCTACATGCTATTGCAACCATGATTGATGAGTCGGTTGCATTTAAAAACATTATTTCCAATGGATTGGTGCTGGATAAGGCTGGAAACAAAATGTCGAAACGCCTGGGGAATGCTGTTGATCCTTTCGAAACAATTGAAATGTACGGTTCTGATCCGTTGCGTTGGTACATGTTAACGAACTCACAACCTTGGGACAACCTCAAGTTTGATGTTGGAGGCGTGGACGAAGTACGCCGTAAGTTTTTTGGAACGCTGTACAATACTTATGGCTTCTTTGCTTTGTATGCGAATGTCGATGGTTTCCGGTTCAAAGAGGAGGAGATCCCAGTCAGCGATCGCCCTGAGATTGATCAATGGGTTATTTCGTTGCTGAATTCATTGGTGAAAGAAGTTGGCGAGAGCCTGGAGAGTTATGAGCCAACGCGCGCCGGACGAATGATTTCTGAATTTGTGAGCGAAAACCTGAGCAACTGGTTTGTGCGTTTAAGCCGCAAACGCTATTGGGGTGGTGAGTACGACCAAGATAAAATTTCGGCTTACCAAACCTTGTACACGTGCTTGGTAACTGTGGCTAAATTAACGGCGCCTATTGCGCCTTTCTATGCTGATCAGTTGTATACCGACTTGAATAAGATGACAGAACTGGAGCCTGACCAAAGTGTTCACCTAGCAAAATTTCCAATTGCAGACGAAAGCTTAATCAATAAGGATTTGGAAGAGAAGATGGCTATTGCTCAAAAAGCGTCATCCATGATTTTAGGATTGCGCCGGAAAGAGAAGTTGAAGGTACGTCAGCCACTGGCAAAAATTATGGTGCCTATTTTGAGTGATCGTTTTAAAATGCAGTTCGAAGCAGTGGAAAACATTATTCTGTCGGAAGTGAACGTGAAAAAGGTTGAATACCTGACCGATACTGCCGGAATTATCAAAAAGAAAATAAAGGCAAATTTTAAAGCTTTAGGACCGAAGTATGGCAAGATGATGAAGCAAATTGCAGGTGCGATAGCACAATTCGGGCAGGATGAAATTTCGAATTTGGAGAAAACGAGTACTCATGAGTTGTCTGTTGCCCATGAGAAAATAGCGATCAGCATCGACGATGTTGAAATCACGACGGAAGATATTCCCGGATGGTTGGTTTCAACCGAAGGCGATATGACCATTGCATTAGACATTAATATGACTGATGAGTTGAAACAAGAGGGAATTGCCCGGGAATTCATCAACAAAATTCAGAACCTGAGGAAAGAAAGTAATTTTGAGGTGACTGATCGTATTACTATACGAATTGAGAAAAATGATGCGTTTAACGAAGCGGTTGAGAACTTCAAAGAATATATTAGTACTCAAACGCTTGCCGAGAGCCTTGAATTGACCGATAAGCTTGATGAAAAGAGCATTTCAAAAGTTGAAATTGATCAGGATACAGAAGCACTTATTCATTTAAATAAAATAAGTTAAACTTACGATCGTTTAGTATGTTTTATGACCTTAAACAATTCAAAATATTTTTATAATTTAGGGTCCGATATAAAAATAACGATATACCCACAGGGATAACTAAATTTTATGGTTATGACAGAAAAAACGAGATATACAGATGCTGAGTTAGCTGAATTTAGAGAGCTGATTCTTGGTAAGCTTGAAAAAGCGCAGGAAGATTATGAACTCTATCGGAATTCGATCACGCTAAGTGATGGGAATGATACGCAAGACACTTCGCCGACTTTTAAAGTTTTAGAAGAAGGTGCTGCTACTCTTTCAAAGGAAGAGGCTGGAAAATTGGCTCAGCGACAGCTAAAATTCATTCAACATTTGCAGGCAGCCTTGGTACGTATCGAAAACAAAACATTCGGTATTTGCCGCGAAACAGGTAAGCTAATCGCTAAAGAGCGTTTGCGTGCTGTTCCTCATGCTACTTTGAGTATTGAAGCTAAAAACAGCCAAAAATAGATTGATAGCCAGCAAAAATAGTTCGATGATTGGAAGTGTAGATTTCTCTTCCAATCATTTTTTTTGCTGAAATGAGTCGTTGGCTTTATCACTTCGGCATGTGGTATCTTTAAACACAAACAATCATAATGAGAACGAACAAGAAATTTATCAGCAATATCTCATGAATAAGCCTGATTAAATTTGTTGAAGGTCCCATACGTTGCATTTGAAAAGTATGTATTATAAACGGATGAAATTACAGTCATGTCTAGATTAGCAAAATCCCTACTCATCATTTTTTCTGTTCTTTTTGTCGATCAATTTGTTAAAATATTGGTGAAGACCAACATGTTTTTGGGACAGGAGTTTTCTGTTTTAGGTGATTGGTTTTTAATTCATTTTGTTGAAAATAATGGAATGGCTTTCGGGATTGAGTTTGCCGGAGAATATGGTAAAATTGCATTAAGCTTGTTCCGTATTGTTGCAGTAACCGGCATTGGATGGTATTTATTTAAGCTTGTTAAAAATAAAGAAGTACCCATGGGGTTTATCGCCTGTGTTGCTCTGATTCTTGCGGGTGCCATTGGCAATATCATTGACAGTGCTCTTTATGGTCTTATTTTTACAGAAAGCTACGGGCAGGTTGCCAGCCTGTTTCCTACAGAAGGAGGCTATTCCTCTTTTTTACATGGTAGAGTAGTCGATATGCTGTACTTCCCTATTTTTTCAGGAAGATATCCGACATGGTTGCCATTGAAAGGTGGCGATAGTTTCCTGTTTTTCAGACCGGTTTTTAATATCGCTGATTCAGCCATTACGGTTGGTATATTTAGTATAATCTTGTTTTATCGTCAGGCATTTAACAAGCTTGGAAAAGAAAATGACGATACCAAGGAAGCGGCTGAACCGACTTCTTATTGAGAATTACATATGGTAGAAAATATCGGATTTTGCTTGTGTATTTTAAGCTAATGTTGTAAACTTGCAAACCGAAAAACAAGAATATTTATTCAAGATATTTAGGGCCTATAGCTCAGTTGGTTAGAGCACCTGACTCATAATCAGGTGGTCCCTGGTTCAAGCCCAGGTGGGCCCACTTAAATAAACAAGGCACTTTCAGAAATGGAGGTGCCTTTCGTTTTTTAGCCGGGTATAACATGGGTACAACAAAATTTTCTTCCCCATCAAACACAGTACTACCATATCTCAAGAATTGAGAACAATTTTCATTTGATGTGCTTAATTCCGTGCTTCATTTTTTAGGTTCCAGACTATAAATTTAGGGATTTTAGTTTAAAAATTAAATTGATCGGATAGTTAGTCTGTTTCTAAATCCGTAATTATCAATTCGACTAAATATCGGAAAAATTCGATAAAATTTAGTTCTATTAAATTGGTTTTAATACGTGATAAACATTTTGGGACGACAAATAATACCCCATTTTGGGTAGTTAAACTACTTTAATCAGATTTTTTATAAATAGCAGATTGAATATTTCAGACTTTATGTGCTTTTTCAACGGTAGAGAGGTATATTCTCTTCTAAAGAAACTTCAGTGTTGTCTGAACAAATGCTGTCGCATCAGGGTAAATGAAATATGAATGTAAGGGCCGGATTACCTGAGCTAACAATTAGGAATGTTCCAGAAGGGATCAGTGTTAAAATAAAAACAGGAGTATGAAGACAAATCAAACTCCTGCATAGATAAATTGACTAAGTGAACTCAGCCGGAAAAATATCGAACTTTTTACTCGAAGATTACGAGACAGTGTTAAAGTTTATGGAGACAGATAAACAGAAAAAACGCAGTTCTTTCCACCTCTTAAGTTCAGTGAGTTGCGATTGACAACACCTCGCCATATCTCCATGAACACATAAGATATAATTGGATATACAGAGGGATATTTTTTTTCAGCCTAATCCATTACCTCCTTTACCAGCTTTTCAGGATTCCACGGTTGTTGTCTGTTAAACTGGTTCATCATGTCAACCTTTTGTTGTATGTCGTATGCTTCAATTTTATTCTGAGCAACCACAATTTTTGATTCACTTATAAAGAAGATGGTTAAGAATAAACCAATACGTTTATTAACAGACATATAATAGGTTTGGTTTAAGCGCTTACACCAATCAACCTATTCTTTCGGGTTCATAGAAACCTCAATGACATTCCCTTGAGAAAATATTTCAGTGGCAAACTTACGCACCATTGAAGGGGTAACTGACTTTACTTTTTCTTCATAACCTGAATGCACATCCACCTCCTTGATAATTAGTTCTCCTATAATATTAACCCAATATCTATTATTAATCAGACCCTCTTGATAACTCTTCAACATATATTCCTTTACCTTCTGAATATCCAAATCTTGCGGGTCTTCTTCCAATATTTTTCTGATCTCGTCGTAAACTATCCTCACCAACGTATCGCGTTTTGAAGGGGCTGTATCAAACTCTATACGGAAACTAAACCGTTCCCGGGGAAATTTACCTATCCCTCCCCTGACAGAGACGCCATATGCCCCCCCTTTTTCTTCGCGGATTTTCTCGGTATAAACCATATTGAGAACACTTTCAACGTAGTCCATTAGAACTATATTTTTCAATGTGTATGGAATTTCACCGGTATAGATAATGGACACAGACGACTTCGGAGTTTCCAATTGCCGGCCGAAATGGTTTTTTACTATGCCCTTAAAAGGATAAATTCCACGGTCAATAAATTTTTCCTTATCCATGGTTGATGGTAAACCTCCAAGGTATGTCTCTACATACTCTTTGATGCTGTCAGTTTCAACATTGCCTGTAATGAAAAAAGTAAAATCTCCGGCGTCTGAAAACCGCTCCCTGTATAGAGACAATGCCTTGTTGTAACTGACCTTATCAAGCATAGCAGGGGTAAATTGCCTGCCACGGGGATTGTTGCCTGTCAAGATTTTATTTAAGGTATCCCTCAAGCTGATCATCGGATTCAGCGATACATTTTCGAGCTGTACCCTCGTGTTCGACTCCCAGGTGTCGAATGCGTCCTGATCCATCCGGGGCTGAGTAAAATACAAATAGGTAAGTTGCAACAAGGTTTCAAAGTCTTTAGGTGACGCAGTGCCGTAAATCCCTTCGCTCAGGTTGCCGATGAAAGGTGAAACACTGACTCTCTTGCCCGTAAGTATCTTGCCAAGGTCAACCTGGTTCAAATGCCCTAACCCTCCTAAAGAGGCAAGGGATCCGGCAACCATCGCTGAGGGCAGGTCATCATCTTCCACCAGAGAGGTCCCGCCAGGGCTGTAAGCAGAAAGGATTACCTGATCCTCCCTGTAATCTGTTGCCTTAATCAAAACCTTTACACCATTTGAAAGCGTCCATTGGGTATAGCCAAATGATAGCTGTTTGGTTCCTGTTATTTTGCCCTTTATAGGCTTTTTTTCAAGAAGTGATGTTGTTAGCTCTTCTTCGACATAAGGTTTCACATCCGCTTTTTTTACTTTGTTCCAAACGGCAAGTATGTCGGATTTTGCAGGCAGTGTTACATTATCATTTTCCGGACCACTGATCGCGAATACAACATTAGTGTCTGTTATGAGCGCCTCTGCCACCATGTTGACCCGGTCCAGTGTCAGGTTTGACAACATGTCCTTAACATATTTATATTCCCACCCGATACCGGGACTTGGTTCATTGTCGGTAAAGTTGCGAACATACTCCTGTACATATTCTCTGTTATACTGTTTTTCACGTTCTCTGTAAGCAGATTCGTAGCGACTCAGCATGTTCGTTTTTGCCCGCTCTAGTTCCATGGCTGTAAACCCGTACCGTTGCATACGTTCATTCTCCTTCAAAACAGTACGCAGGGCTTGTTCCCAATCATTATTGTTCCGTGGGCTCACATTAACCTTCCATGCCCTTTTAGTTTTGGCGCTGTAAAATGCTCCAGGTCCGCCCGAAGCTCTTTCAAATGGGGGGTTGGGTTCTTCCGATACCTGATAAAGCCGCTGGTTAAACATTGATGCGACCATATATTCCAGTACCATATTTGAATAATATATTGTTGTATTCTTCTGTGGTACCGGGCACACATCCCTTTTATACGATATAGATATTCCGGTTTGCTGTAGCTCGGGATCGCTGACTACAGACACAATCGGGTCTGTATTATCAGGAACCTCAAAATATTTCCTTACTGCTGGGGCGACAGGAGCAGGAATATCAGCAAAAAGAATTTTAATTTTTTCTTCAACCTTGTCGATATCAATATCACCCACAACAATTATTGCCTGTAAGTCGGGCCGGTACCATTTTTTATAATAGTCCCGGATAGCCTGGTAAGGAAAATTGTCGATTACTTCAATCAGCCCTATTGGCATACGTTCTGCATAGCGCGAATCCGGGAATACATTCTTATATGTCTTTTCCATTACCCTATAATCAGCCGTATGACGTGTACGCCATTCCTCATGGATTACACCGCGCTCCTGGTCAATATCCTTATCGTTAAGCGATACAAAACCCGACCAGTCGTGCAATACCAGCAGGGCCGTATCAATTATCCCCTCACGGGTAACCGGGATGTTTGACAAATTGTATACTGTTTCATCAATTGCAGTGTAAGCATTGATGTTTACGCCAAACTTTATCCCTTTACTTTCCAGTTGCTCTATCAATGTATTACCGGGGAAATTTTTGGTTCCGTTAAAACACATATGTTCCAGGAAATGTGCCAGACCGCGCTGGTTCTCTTCCTCCAAAATAGATCCAACCCGTTGGGCAATATAGAATTCCGCCCTTTGTTCCGGAAGTTCGTTGTGACGAATGTAATAGGTCAGGCCGTTATCAAGCCTGCCTGTTCTTACCTCCGGGTCCATAGGGATATTTTGTCCCTGCTGCGCAATAGCTAAAAAATGCACAGCAAACGATGCTATAATTACAATAACTAATTTTCTCATTTTGTTAATTGGCTTCATTAAGAATATCGAGTATTTTTTCATTTTTTATGATTATCATCCCGTGGCGGTCATCTGTAATCCCGTCTTCGAGTTTATAGGTATAGGCAGGTACAGTACCTTTCATTACCGTGGGCAAGTATTTAAAAAATAACTGAGGGTTGTTACTGAGAGTTTCCCCGGCTTCCATTATATGGGTTGATATGATAAAAGAACCATTTCTTTTTGAAAAGGCATCCACGATGGCAACCATCCCATCATAGGCATCTTTTACATTGGTTCCTTTAAACAACTCATCAAAAATGATGACCAGCTGTTTATTGGTAGCTACTTTCTCTGCCACGTATTTAACCCGCAATACTTCTGCATAAAAATGACTATAACCCATCGCCAGGTTGTCAGGGACATTAATTGAGGTGAAAATTCCTTCGTGTATGGAAAAACTCATTTTTTTGGCTGCTACCGGGAACCCCATGTGTGCCAGGTAAACAGCAATAGCAAACGATTTCATTAATGTAGACTTCCCCGCCATATTGGCTCCCGTAAGAAATAAAACATTCTTATCCTTATCAATGTGGATATCATTACCTACAGCTCCGGGTATCCAGGGATGATACACCTGTTTGAGTTCTATTACTTCTTCTTCTTTTTCCAACGACGTGGCATAAACAAACCCCAGCTCCCGGGAAACAGCTGAAACAGATATATATACATCCAACTCATAAATATCTGTTAAAAGATCCTCTATAGGATCATTCAGTAAAGACCTGAATAAGTAGTCTAGTTGTAAAACCTTTTTATAAGGCAACGGGCTTTCACCGGCACACTGCCAGGCTGCATCAAAGTATTTATTGTCCAGCAGAGCCAAGATTCTTTTTGCTTTTTCGTGGTAGTGTGTACCCCTGGATTCTTTTTCAACCTGTTTGATTAATTCTTTTAACCTGGCAAATACCTCAATGGTTTTTTCCAGGCCGGTGCGTAATTCCGGGTATTCTTTCTCTCCCACGATGTAATTCAGCAGCCAGCTCTTTGTAATATTAAAAGTGGCCACCATTCGGATTGAAGATTCAGGGGTCCTGATATAATTCTCAACCACCTCAAATTCATCGGAATTAAATGGCAGGGAAATGTTTATCCTTTCAAAAAAGGAAAAAATATCGCTACGGGTGTTTATTGATGTTACATCGGTTAACGGATTATTAAACATTTTTTCCAGCAGCCAACTCCCTTCTACAGTAACTGTGCGGTGAAACAAACTGAATATGGAATTCTTTTTGTAACGCCCGAGGATATTTAAATCATCTAGAGTTTGTTTATCTGTGATAAATCCCATTTTAACCTGTTTTAAGAATGTCCAAAATCTTTTCGTTCCGTATAATAATCATCCCGTGACGGTCTTCCGTAATCCCTTCTTCAAGTTTATAGGTATATTCAGGAACGTTTCCATTCATTATTGTGGGCAGAAAAAGGAACCGGATGTTGTTCCGCATCTTTTTCAATTCTTCGCCCGCCTCAATAATATGGGTAGAGAGATAATAAAAGTGCATTTCCGCTTACCAGCAAAGGCATTGGCCACAGCAACTGTTGCATCATAGGCATCTTTTACATTCGTGCCCCTGAACAATTCGTCAAAAACAATTATCAGTCGGTCATTTCTGTTCACGCTTTCTGCTACCTTTTTCACCCGAGATACCTCGGAGTAAAAGTGGCTCAGCCCGAGGTTCAGGTTATCGGGCAGGTTGATGGTGGTGAATATCCCGTTTTGTATGCTGAACCGCATCTTTTTTGCAGGGACAGGGAAGCCAACATGCGCCAAATAAATGGCAATACTAAAGGTTTTCATAAAGGTGGACTTGCCGGCCATGTTGGCCCCCGTGAGAAAGATCATATTGCTGTTTTCCCCGATTAAAAGGTCATTGCCAATGGCATTGGGAACCAACGGGTGGTAAACCCCGTACATCTCTATGCTGTTGGTGTCCCCTGTATTAATCGTGGCAAAACAAAAGCCCTGTTCTTTTGCCACTTCTGCCACTGCGCTATAGACATCAAAGGCATAGACATGGTAAAGCAGCTTTTTTACTTCCTTGTTGATTTTAAAACGGAAGACCTTATCGTATCTGGCCGTGTCTGCATACGAGAGCTTTTTCGGGATTTTGTCAAGATCCTTGATGATCTCCAGTTCACGGATACCCAAAATTTCATGGATGGAGACGACATCCTTGTTGAGTTCAGCGGAATCGTTTTCGTCCAGTTTGGACAAAAAGCTTTTCAGCTCGACGAAGAAAACCAGGGTGCTGAGCACCCCTTTGTTGAGCTGTTGGTACTCGGTATCGCTCCCAATGATGTTGTTGAACTTGCGTTGAAAGTTGTCCTCGTGAAGGCTCAGTCGCGTGCGTTCATCGATATTGCTTAAATAATGTTCGATGGTGTCAAAGATGTTTGGCAGGAAAGAAAAGTTGATTTCCTTTTCCTTGAAGTATTTAATGATGTTGACACGCCCCCTAATCTCCTCTTCACGGGAACGCGGATACAGTAGCATGTCCTTGAGCATTGCGGCCCCCCCACGGGTACGCGTACGGTTGAACAGGGCATAAATGTCCTGTTCCCTATTGGTACCGATAATTTTCAGATCGTTTATCGTTTGATGGTCTGCTTTGAATGACATAAATTCATTTAAAATGATTATAATATTGAATTATTTATTCAAGCTTTTTAGATTTTGAATACGCTGAGTAAATCAACTTCCTCAACCTTAGCTTTTATCTCCCTTTTCTTCGTAACCATATTAACAGGAATGTCAAGGCCAACAATGCAGGTATAACTATCTTATACAACACATTAAAAAAAGATACATCACCTGTTCTAAGATACATTTCATTATCCGGTGGCTGAGGACGACGAACATCTATGGGGACCTCATTATCAGATAGCCAGTAAAACATACCATAGGCCATCAGTGAATTCTTTGCATTGATACCATTTCTACTTCTCGAGAGTTCACTATTACTAAAACAATCTGCATCGCCAAGGATCATAATCCGCTGTTCTTTCCCTTCCAGCTTACGGCTTAAAGCTAAGGCGGTTGTAATTGGACCTAGAACTTCTTCTTTTTCCAGACTGTATGTAGCTACATTGTCAATAAAATCAGTTGTTTGCAGCTCGTTCCACGAACCCAGGGAATCAATGGCTGCAATGCTTTTTACCGTATCTGAAACCAATACGGGTGTATATTTAAATCCATCTTGGGGTTCATATGAAATACCGACGGTTCCCGGCATGACAACAACACTTTCGTCATGCATATCTTCAAATTGGTAAGCAAGTTTCCAGCTTTCTTTTGTAGAGACTGCCGTTACCAGGTCTATCTCATAGCCTTTATTATGCTCTACCACCTGACCGGGCATAAATCTCACCCCAAACTGTTCTACAAGGGGGTTCATTTTATCCTGACGCCCTATATCACAAGCTATAACTAAATTACCCCCCCTCTTAATATAGTCATCCAGGTTTTTCATCTCCTTATCTGAAAAATTTGTTTTAGCATCAGTAATAATCAAAATATTTATGTTTTTATCAACAGGCTTGAATAAGCCACATTCCATAAAATCGAAGCCATTGTTTATTAATGAATGTCTAGACGGTTTTTCCTTGGTTATACTAAAATAGCCACGAGATCCAAAGTTATTTACATCCCTTTCATCATGCCCTGTAACAAAAGCGACCAAGGGCAAATCCTCCACTAAAGCTTTAAAAGCGGCGGTCTTTTCAGCTTCGGTTGGAAACATGACTACACCATCAAAAGTACGCAACAGGACTGATTTTCCATCTTCTGTTGAAAATTTCCGTACAAAACGGTTTAATTCGTCCTTCAGATCAATCTCATTTGCATAAGCTGAAGCAGGCTTAAATAACTTTGCATTGATACCATAAGATGTACAGGCTTTTTTTAAAGCTTCTTCCAGGGTCATATCTTTAAATCTTTCTTTATGACTTTTTAAAAAAGACTCTTGAACAGGAAGAGCATAGTAATAATTATATTTCATTTTTATATTGGGGTAAAACCTACGATATTGTTTATATTTATCCATATCATATTTTTGGAAGGGAGGTGCACCATACATAAAATGAAATTCTTCAAAAATATTTATATAGCTTGAAATGGTTATTTTCCCTTTAAGTTTTGCAAGAACCTCCTGGCTGTTTGGGGTCAAGGTGTTTACTTTGGTACGTGTTGAATCATGATATTTCATTAAAAAGGGGATGGTACTTACATAACCCAGCAAGGCCACAATAATAAAAACGCCTGCATATCTTGCGAGGGAAACATACTTAGAACTTTTTTCCCGGATACCTTTTAAGCGGAGTATGGTAAACGTAATAAACAATCCGGATACCAGGATAAAATATAATACATCCTCACTACAAATTAAGCCATTTATAAAAGTACCTGATCGCCCATTAATGGATAACCAATAAATAATATCCCTGACAAACTCAATTTCCTGCCAGAGCCTTGCAACCTGAGTGAGACCGAATAAGGCCGCAAAAGTTCCAATGGCCGCTATAATCTGGTAAGAGGTCAATGATGACATGAACAAGCCGATGGCTGCATAGGTGCAGATTACTAAATACAATCCCAGTACACCGGTTAAAATCAAGGGAATGTCAACCTCTTTAATGGTGAAAGCTCCCAATAATACTTCAGTGAATACAATCGAAACCATTGCAAGACCAAAGACCATTATGGAAAGAAATTTTCCCAATACGATCTGCCTGTTTGAAATAGGGGCAGAGTATAATAATTTTATCGAGCCCGAGCTAAATTCGCGACTTAAAAGCCCCATGGTAAGTAAGGGTATATATAAATATAAATTACCCAAAATAGTGTTAAAAATTCCGGAGGTTGATGAATACACGTTAAAAGTTATATTGTCAACGGAGTGTCCCAATTCTTGCGCTATGACAACAGATCTTATCAGCTGCATAAATTGTATTCCGGACTGAACGCCGAATAAGATTAGGATGATCCATGCGATGGGTGAATAGAACAACTTTTGCAGTTCCATTCTTGCTATATCTCTTATTTCTTTCATAATTAAATCTTTGTACTTATTTTGACAATGCCGAGAAGACATCGTTCAATGAGTTCTTTTCTAAATTTATTTCTTCTAAACGCCAGTTATGTTTAACGCTTTGCTGAACGACACATTCGGCAGCACCATTCAGATCAGAGAACTTCAGGCGGTAATTCGGGCCTCCCAATTCTTCTACACCTTCCAGACCTTCTATGGTTTTCATTAAATCTTCTGCCGATGGCATTTCCAGTAGTCTTACCTTTACAGAATTCGGTGCCAGGTAGTTGTCAAATTCTTCAGTTGCTCCCGAAAAAACCAGTTTGCCCTGTTCGATCATCAGGATGCGATCACAAATGGCATGAACCTCGGTCAGGATATGGGTGGATAATAAAACGGCCCGATCTGTAGCAATTTCTTTGATTAATTTACGGATTTCAAGGATTTGGTTGGGATCCAACCCATTGGTGGGTTCATCCAAAATTATAAAAGCAGGCTTATGGATAATGGCCTGGGCAATGCCGACCCGTTGGCGGTAACCTCCTGATAAATTACGGATTAGTCTTTTCCTAAAATGAGTAATAGCACATTTTTCAAGAACCTCATCAACGGCCGCTTTGATCTTATCGGGGACAATCTTTCTCAGCCTTGCACAATTGGTCAGGTATTCGTCCACGGTTGTATCCACATACAAGGGCGGATTTTGGGGTAAAAAGCCGATTTGTTTTTTTGCTTCGATGGGGTCTTTTGATAAATTGATCCCTTTGATGAATATACTCCCCTTTGTTTGTTTAAGAACCCCACTCATGATATTCATGGTGGTGGATTTACCGGCTCCGTTAGAACCAAGTAAACCGTAAATACCTTTTCCGGATATATCGAAACTCACATCCTTGACCGCCCATTGAACACTATAACGGTGGGAGAGATTTTCCACTCTTACTAAAGAATCTTTCATAACATACCTAAATTAAAATTGGTTAGATAATCTTGCTTTCTACTTTTTGATGACAGGGTGAGAGCTGCTTTTTTCGATTCAGCCCCCCCGGTGGGTAATTTTTTTTGATTTGGGGTACCCAAAACTCCAATCTTTCATGGTCAGACTGAGCGGAGTCGAAGCCTTGTTTGTTGATAGTTATATATTTTAACTCCGCCCAATATGGCCTTAAGATCAAAAATCAAATTCTTTGGTTACCCAAAATTTTATTTATCAATGTAGATCTGTGTTCATTTTTTGACAATAATTGTTGAGACTATGGATTTTGTTCCATACCGGGGTTTTCATCAATATACGATTGTGGAATCCTTAAGGTCAGGCGGTCAGGCATATCAAGTGTAAAGGTTTCCGTTACCACTGTTGATCCGTCAACATAATCATATATCTTATGTATATCCCCAACGGTTGCAGCCAGTTCAGCATTGGGATCCACAGAAAGCCTGCGCATATCAAACCAGCGATAGCCCTCGGTTGCCCACTCACGGATACGTTCTTCAAAAATGAATTTTATCAATTTTATTTTATCGCTCTTAATATCTACAGGAACTGCTACATTCGCAGACATTCTTTTTGCACGTAAGGCTTCAACATCCGCCACTGCTCCGGTTAAGTCATCTTTGCGGGCCTTACATTCGGCACGCAACAGGTATAATTCTGACAGTTCCAGTCCATAACGGGTATATTGTATCCCGAATTTACGCAAAAGCCCGTTCGGATTCATACCGTTATTATAATAGCCGGTATAGCCCTCATAAGTATCATCATAAAAATTCAGACGAAAATCAGCAGTATCATATAAAGCAGCCGCTTCTGGACTTAGTACGAGACCGTTTCTTCCGGCACTATTTCCGTCATATATTCCTGAGTAATAAATTCTTGCAAGGATGGATTCTGTGAAGTCATATCGCTCGTTTCCAGGACCACGTGGTCCTGTATTATATGTATAGTCTATCGGTAAAAAAGAACCTCCATCAGCAAATTCCACATTGTAGTCATAAAGATGTGGAGGGTTTGTGCTAGTCGCCAGATCTGTAAAGGCTGCATTTAATAAAGGCAGAGCCTCATCAAATTTCCCCATAAACATATAAACCTTTCCTAAAAGCCCTCTGGCTGCAGGTTTTGTCATCCGGGTATAATATGGACGTTCCAAGGGAAGATCATCAATAGCCGTGGTCAGTTCTTCAATAATAAAATCATAGACTTCTTGTACTGATGCTCTTGTAAAATTATTAGCCGTAACATCCGTACTTGTTATAATAGGGAAGCCGGGATCCGTAGATGCGGTTGAAGCCACGTAAGGTTTTGCATAAAAATTAATAAACATAAAATGCTCAAAAGCACGGCTAGCCTTAGCTTCAGCGAGGATGGATTTTTTCTCAGCTTCAGTTCCTTCTTTAGAATCCATTACCTCATTAATAATTTTATTATAAGTGTATATACTACCAAGTCCTCTACTCAAATCCCAGACAATATTGTTCGGATTCGAGTAAATAACATCTTCCCAACGAAAAAGCAATTGCGCTTGTAAATGATTGTCTGTGATGTCATGAGCATCAACAGCTATTTCATCGCCCATCCAGCGGGGCACTTGTAAGCCACCAGTGCTTGAATAATAAAAGCCACTGTTATTTATTAGTAAATCATAATCTTCCGTGGTTTCTGCAACCAGCCTTTTCTTAGGAACAATATCCAGGAAACTATCTTTACAGGAACCCAAAAAGATACTCAGAAATAACATAAGAATTGTTATTTTTATATAGTTTTTTATTTTCATGTCTCTATATTTTTAAGTATATTAAAATTTAATACTAATACTAAAATTAACGGGGTGTTTATTTGGGGTGTATCCTCCTCCATTCCTCAAATCCTGATATTCAGGATCTATTCCTAAATCATTTGCTCTCCATAGCATGAAATCACCGATTTGGGCACTCAAACTTACCGCCTGTAATTTTAAAGAGCGTACCAGTTTGTCAGGTAAATGATAGGAAAGTGTGATATCCCGTAGTTTTATATAAGAAGCGCTTACAACATTTTTATCAGCATAGAGATAATAGGCAATATTCCGGGAAGATAAATATTCATCAATGGAATTGGAATAATATCGCGGAATATCCGTTACTTCTTCATCTCCAGCTTCTTTCCAGCGGTTAAGAAAAGACGTTGATATATTGCCGCTGCTAAGACCGGAACCGGTTAACCGTCCTGAATAGAATGTGTTTATATTTTTTCGCATCACATGTCCAAAATTGTAAATCATGTTTGCCGTTAAGGTAAAGCCCTTATAAGTGAAGGTATTTGTCAATCCGCCGCTAACAACAGGGGTGGTGCTTCCCATGTACGTAACATCTTCTATCATGGCACTATCTCTGTGCACGGTAGTGCTTCCATCTGGATGTTCTATCATTGGATTCCCCTCCTCATTCAAACCCGCATAACGATATGCAAACAAAGGATTTAAAGCATGGCCGATCAGATAAAAAGCAGATATTCTGCCTGATGGCGTATTATAATATGCATCTGTGGGGATATAAGAAACCAGTTTATTCCTATTATGGCTAAACACGAAACTTGTGGCCCAGCTAAAATCCTTTGTTTGTACATTAAGAGTTGTAAGACTTAGCTCAATTCCTTTGTTTGTTGTATTGCCAATATTCTGCAAAACACCAGCCCCAGCACCCACAAAGGAGTTGGGAGACAGACTACCAAGGAGATTTGTTGTATTTTTCCAATAAAGGTTAAGGCTTCCGCTGATCCCGTTGTTTAATACTGCAAAATCGACACCAATATTAAGGTTCCGGGTACTTTCCCAAGCCAGCTTGGGATTAGCTATAGTTGCAATATAATAAGATGCTCCTGTGGCAAGAGTAGAGTACGAAGCACCTAAAATATCTTGGGAAGCAGAACTACCAGAGGGAGGAGCCTGACCGGTAATGCCATACGTTGTCCTTAATGCCAGCCCATTAATCCAATCAATACCCTTCATAAAATCTTCCCTGTCCGTGATCCATTTGGCGCCAACACTCCAGGTCGGTTTGTTCTGGGTAGATTTATCCTGGCCGAAAAGGTTGCTATGATCCCTGCGCCAGCTTAGATCAATCCCGTATTTACGATCGATCATATAACTGGCCAGTGCAAATAAAGACATAAAACGATCCCGATCTTCACTTATAGAAAAAGGTTCTTGCTGATATGCACCAAAACCGGTAACCGTAGGATATACATAGTTATCTTGATTTAGTACCTCGTAGTTCATCAATGCATAGGTCTGAAGTTGCTCATCGTAGCCTTCCACAATATTGGTCCTATTGATTAAAAAACTTTCACTGGCTTCCTGTCCTATTTGAATATCCAATTGATCTTTTCCTTTTCGAAAGCTTGTTGTATAGGCCAACTGGTTACGGATCGTCCAGTTCCGTGTTTCAATATCAGAGGTCGCATAAGTACCCCCGACAGGGGGGGTTGTAGAATTTTCCGGGAATATGTATGTAGGTGTAGCTCCCGGCGTCGTCAAACTCAATATTAATTTTCTTTGATTCAGTGTTTTATAATCGATATAGTTCGTAGCACTACCCAGGGCTGTGATATAACCATAGGTGCCTTTAAAACTCAGGCCCTTGCATAATTTAACATCCATGTTTCCTGTAAGATTAATGGTCCTGTTATTGACTTCACCGTGGCTATAATTTATTTCTTTCAAGGGGTAATAATCCAGGTTAATCCCACCTGCTTCCTGGTATTGAAGGCGAGTATCTTCGCGCCAACCAAACATATAGGGGATGTTAATATCGTTCCCATTTTCATCCCGGAATAATTGGTAAGGGAAAAAACGATTGCTAACAGAAGGATAATTTTTGCGGCTTGAAACATTGTTTGCGATCGTCGCATTCAGGGAAAACCTTATATTCTCATTGAATTTCAAATCCTGGTTAAGAGCAATCCGGTAGGTATTGTTTTTGGTACCTGGCTGATTATCCTTCACATCCGTATAGGACATTGAGCTAAAAAAAGAATATTTGTCTCCGCCGCCTGATACGGATATCGTATGCCCCATACTATAAGCATTCCGGTAAAAAAGGTTCTTGATCTGATCCAGATTGCTGATGTCTGCAAGGCTGTCCAATTTGGTATTGGCTTGTGCTTCTGTTATGATCCCCCTATATTGGTCAAAAAGTATCTGTTCGTGGGGAGCAACAGATTCTGTTTTTACAGAGCTCCATGAGTAATTAACAGGGTCAAAAATTTCTTTTGCAGTCTGGATATATTCTTCGCTGCTCAACATTGGATCGTGACTGAAATCAGGTTTCCCCAGGAAATTGAAATAGCTTTTATATTCAACTTGTATTTTGCTGTTTCTTTTCCCTTTTTTGGTGGTAACCACGATAATTCCATTGGCTGCCTTTGTTCCCCAAATCGCAGCTGCAGCAGCATCTTTTAAAACGGTGATGTCTTCTATGTCCTCAGAATTTATAATATCAAAATAAGGAACCTGTATTCCATCTATGACATAGAGAGGATTACTGTCCAGTTGCACACTGTTTTCTCCACGAATAATGCTTTTCCGGCCGGAAACACCATTCCCTATTGCGTTTGCAGTAATCCCTGTTGGGCCGGGAATTACAGTAAGCCCAGGCACCATTCCTTCCATCCTACCTATGATGTCAGCATTGGAACCATCACGGGATTTAATAATCTCCATATCCGGTTTGAAGAAAGAACCGGTAGCTCTCTCCTTCGTCACCTCACGGTACCCCGTCGAAAATACGGTTACTTCCCCTAGCTTTGAGATTTCGTTTTTCAATACTACATTTACTTCTAGCTCTTGTTTATCAATTAAAACCTCCCGTTTCTGAAGACCAACAAAAGAGAAAACCAAAATGCTGCCCTGGGGGACTTTAATAGAATACTCTCCTTTGTCATTAGTCCCCGTACCCTGGGTTGTACCTTTAATTACAATAGTGGTACCGGGCAAAGGGGTACCATTCTCATTGGTTACTGTACCCTTTACTAAAATAAACTGTTGGGCTTCCTGAGGCAAAGGTTTTATCACAATTGTTTTTTCTACTATATCGTAAATAAAAGGCTGATTTTGGAAACATTCGTATAGAACTTCGTGGATTGTCATCTCCGAACGTTCAATTGAAACAGGTTTTGCCTTTTCTATCATTGAAGCGGTATAAGCAAAAGTGTAGCCTGTCTGTTTTTCTATCTTGTCAAAGATCACACTCAAAGGTGTATTGTGCTCAGAGAGACTTATTTTTTGAGCGTAGGTTTTAGCTCCAAGCTGTATTGAAAAGGCTAATAATAAAAGAACAGTTAGTTTCATTGCACGAATTGTTTTAATGAATAACTTACACTTACGCGTATTTTTTTTCATACTTTTGTTTTTGATTAAGTTATAATTTGAATAAAATAGTGTCTCTATTTTGGTTTTCAATGTTTAGCTTAAAGATCTTGCCGGATGCTGCCGCAAACAGTATCCGGTTTATTTTAAGCTATTCTTTTGTTATTTCTTAACTTTTTTTACCTCCTTTCTATTTAATTGATCTAATTGAATGCAGAGTTTTCCATTGTCTCTTTCCTGTCAATTTGTCTATTAGACATAGTTTAATTTTCTTTGACTATCTGCAGATAGTCTATTTTTAGTATTTTATTATGATAGTCACCCCTTTGCAATCTATATTATAGTTATTTTTTTCCCTTCAATTCTAAAATTAACTGCACCAGTTTTCTGTAGTATCTCGAAAACACTTGAGATATTAGTATCTCTGCTTATTTTTATATAAAACCGCTCTTTTATCTGTTTTTTGTATTGTATTTCCAAATCATACCATCGAGCTAACGCTCTCATAACTGTTTGAATATCTGCATTGTTAAAGTCGAAAAAACCATTTTTCCAGGCAATAGATTCGCTTATATCCACCGTTTCAACATTAAGATTATTTTGAGCATCTAACGTAGCTTGTTCTCCAGGATTGATCATCAATTCCAAATTTGTTGATAGTGCTAATATCTTAATGGACCCTTCAAGCAAAGTCGTTTTTATTCTGCTCTCATCCTCATAGGCGTTTACATTAAAATGGGTTCCAAGAACTTTTATGTTAGCTCTACTGTTTACATTTACAATAAAAGGCATGTCGTCATTCTTGGCCACTTCAAAATATGCCTCGCCTGTAATTTCTACCTTACGTTCATTTCCAACAAAAAAGTTAGGATAACGAAGAATTGAAGCTGAATTCATCCATACTTTTGTACCGTCAGACAGCTCAAGCTGAAGAGTCTTACTTCCTTTGGGAACAGTTATTGTATGATAGCTAACCCCAACTTCATGTTTGTCTGTATCTGTCGATCGATATTCAATCTCTCCGTCTGCATGCCTACTAATATTTATCTCTCCTTCTTTAGCCAATAAACCACTCGCAGATTGGTCGTTAAGAACTATTTGTTCTCCGTTGCCCAAAGTCAATACAGCATCCAATGTTTTGGGAGGTGCAATATCTTGCTCAATATTTTCAGAAACAATATCAGATTCTTCATTCTCAGTCATCCAGTAGTAAAGCGGAAAACTCAATAATAAAATGATACTGGCGGCAGCTCCCCAGCGATAAAACTTATTCCGAACCAGTTTAATACTCTTACCAGAAAAATTTTCCTGTTTAAAATGTGGTCTTCCATGTTTAATGTTTGAAGAGGCAGTTATTTTCTGAAAAATTGCCTTTAACAAGCTACTGCTCTTAGAATCTGGAAGGGTCTGTTTTGGAGTAAACTCTTCCCAGGCCTGTTCCATCTTTTTCTTTATCTCCAAATCACTGCCAGATTCCTGAATCCAGATTGAAAGTTTCTCTCTTTCAGCCTGAGTCAGTTCTTCGTTGAAAAAGCGTTTTACCAATTCCGTTAATTCTTTATCAGACATTTTGTTTTGTTATTTAAATAATTCTAAATGACAGCCGACCAGAATTTCCCTTTAATTATATCATGACGAATAACAGAGAGAAAACTCCCAGTTGTCTGGAAAAAAATATAATTATTATCTAAAAATGTTCAAGAGGTTGGTTTGGCTTACTTACGCTGGAAACAAGAAGAAATCGGACTATTTCAGATTAATTAGCTGATTAGAGATAAAAAGAAACGGTTCTCTATTGCAGTAGATCGTGTATTTTTTGTTTTATTGTACTCAGAGCTGCAGTCATGTGATTTTGTATCGTTGAAATTGAAATTCCAAGACGATTGGCAATTTCATCTTGTTTCATTCCTTCTTCCCTGCTCATTTTATAAATGGCTTTTTGCCTGGGAGGGAGACGTTCTATAATATCCTGTAGTTTATCATACAATTGTTTTTCCGATAAACTATCATCCACCGTCACCCCGGATTCCTTAATGTCTTTTTTCAATTCAGCAATAATCAAAGTATAATGTGCCATACGCCTCATGCCACTTATTGCCTGATTTTGTGCCATTCGAAAAAGGTAAGCTCCAAAATTATCGACCTGAGTAAGTTTTGCTCTGTCTTGCCATAATTTTACAAAAATGTCCTGCACAATATCTTCCGCACTTTCCGAATTTTCGACAATGCGTAAAATAAAAAAATATAGTTTATTACGCCAGGCATGAAAGATAATCACAAAGGCTTCTTCATCGCCAACCGCTATCTTTTTTAACAATTGCTCATCTCTGTCTCCTAACGATTTGTCCAAAAAAATCTAATTTATTGTTCTATTTGACAAAAAAAACTCTGAAAACATTACAAATATAAAAAACAATCTGAATTTTAAATTGAAACTTAGTTTAGTTACAATTTAATCCAAACGCCTAACTTTATGAACCTATTTAATGATATAATTTTTTAAAATAAAACAGGAAGTAGAACGTACCAAAACATATGAACTTGAAAAATATTGAAAATAAAAGATTGTGAGATATTACTAAAAAGCTAGACAACACTACTTTAGATGTGGAATTTGATTTTTCCACATCTAATCTGGAAGTAAGTATTTCAAATAGAATATCAAACAAATAAACATTCCGGTGTGCAGCTAATTTTCTAATAAATAAAAAATTATTTTTACCAAGTTGGGAAACAAAGTTTTTGAGAAGTGCAATCTTTGTTTCAAGGATCAAAATTCTGTAAGTAATTACATTTGAAAGCATGCCATTAAGGGGTTACCTGTACGGTATTCAAAATTCATCTTCCCTTGGAAAATGACATGGAATAATGTATTGCTCTCATTCCTGCTGTTACGAATCCATTTTCGGGATTCTATTCTTTCAACTTGTCCAGGTTCGGAAGTAATAATTATAACCCTTTGTTCATTTTGATAAAAAGAGAAAAAAATTCTTCATACTACTGATAAACAGCACCCTCTTTTTGCAACAAAGCAGTTACTGTGAACAACTTGAAAGCAAATTGAAAAAGAGTTTTGGAAGTATTAAGAAAAATATCAGAAGAAAACTTATTGCCCTATCAAAGCCGGGCATCAAAAATGAGCGATTTAGAAGTTTTAAGCTTAATCGCGGAGTATATGGTATTGATAGTGAAAACCCACCTTATAGAGGGCAGGACCAGTTCTATCAGCCAGCCTCTATTCTGCAATTATTTCTTCCCAAAACGGTTACAACAATTTGCTGTTTGGATTGGTCTCTAAACGCAATGCACCCTCTACTTCTTCTAGTGTATAATACCCTTTTTCTTGCTCCAATTCGGTAATCACACTTGTGACTCTGTCCATGAACATAAGCAGTAACCTGTTTTTATGTAAGTGGTTGGTCGTTTTTACTGTAAACATGCCTTGGTTAGTGTCCCACTCATTCTCAAAAAGATGTATATGGAGTACGGAAAAATATCGACTTCCGATTCATGGTAATTCTAAAAAAAATGAGGTACTTACTCGTAAGTAATTTCTTCTTTTTTTAAAACAGTTTTGATACTAATCATTTCATCAACTTCGGGTACAACATAGGTACAACAACTGGTCAAATAAAGGTAAATAAATATCATTTTGGCTCAAAATGAAATCACCTAAACAGCTGATTTATTAAATATACAGAGGAGTGGAATTTAATGAAAAAGAAATTTTTCCCGCTCATAATCAGGTGGGCCCTGGTTCAAGCCCAAGTGGGCCACTTAAATAAACAAGGCACTTTCAGAGATGGAGGTGTCTTTCGTTTATTCTATGTCGGGTGAAACAAATCTCCACAATACATATCACGACATACAGCTATATCGTAATCAAGGAATATATGCTATCCAGCATTTTGAAATCTAATACGGACTAAATAGTTACAAACACTACCACTGTAACTATTTTCACCTGCCTGATTCGGTAGTCTTAATTTTTTGATTTTCAATGCTTTTTGAAAGCAGACAAAGCCGGACCTTACGTTAAGAATCTTTTGAGATGGGAACAATTATTCAGAAAAAAGAAATAGATAAATTATGGGATTTTCTAAAATACAACGTGATAAAGCCAGAGCAATTTCGACTACTCTATTTTTTAAGAGATCCGGATTTTAAAAGGTACGTCTGTTGAAACATTCTGAAGTAATCGGGCATCATAGAGCATGAATGTTGATCCATACTAGGTTGCCAAATATGTTAGGCAAGTAGTTTATTCTTCTTCTATCGATTTACTCATTTCGGTGATGAAAAAACCAACTATAGGAGTCAGAGCCATTGACCATTAAATTGATTTACCATATCTTATTTCTCTCTTTTCTCCAATGTTCTTTGCAATCAAATGCGTTAGAACAATATAAATTGTAACAATAGCAATCCAGGTGTCGTTCATATTTTTAAAGATATAATTTTATTTCTTACTATTCAAGTATTTCATTTTCAGTCAAGTATGCATTTTTTGTGTGATGTAACCATTAATTCTAAAATAACATTCAAATTTCGACAAACTCCCATTTCTATTAGATGAACTCAGAGTAATATTTTAGGACGGGGTCCGACTTACACGTGGTGGTGGTGTCATGTTGCTGTGTTTTAGGTTGTTTGTCAAAAGTTGTGTTAACACAATAGTAATTAATAGTGTCCAGTTCTTTTTTCCAACCTTTAAATCATGCTCAAATTCATCTGGATTTTTGTAAGTTTTGTTTCCCAATATAAATGTCCCATTTAAGCACACCAGTAGCTCCCTTGCTTCGGGGATAGGCACAGGTTTCTATTCAAAATATAATCAGATGCTTGGGTGGGGATTTTCAGGCGTTTCGAACGAAAGCTAGATAGGAACAATTTCCGATACTGCTTTCTGCTTTTATTCGATTCTGATTAGCCGACATGAAAAAATGGTACATCTGCCCTATTTTTTTGAGTCTACGTAATAGGTAAAATTGCATAACACAAAAAATATAAAAATTATGAGAATACGATTTTTTGCTACAATTGCCTTGCTGTTAGGTTTTACAATAGTAATTAACGCCCAAACGCTAGGAGATTTTTCGCCTAAAGAAGATCGGGGGGCTTACGGGCCACGAGAATTCCCTTCAAAAGATGTTTATATTGCCAACTTTTCGGTAAATTTTGAACTGTACAACCTCCGCTCAACGTCAACCAAAGGTGGTTTTGCAAATAAAGTGATGACGGGCGATACCAAAGCATCGTTGGCTGTAGGCCTTGATATTCCGGCTGTCACCCTGCAACAAATTACTGATGACGCGTACAAAAGTTTTGTGGCCGAATTACAAGTCAACGGGTTTAATGTTATAAACCCTGATGCTGCAGCAAATGCACCTTATTACAAAGATTATGAACGCATTGACAATATGGAAATGAGCCTTTCGGAAGCACCGGGGGTACTTACTGTCTATCCATCGAACACGACTTTCTTTGTGAAAGGATTTAAAAACTCAGGCAAAATAAAACGTCAGGGAATGTTTAGTGTTGTTGGCCTTGACGACAGAATGGGTGAGATTATGAGCTATTCAAAACTTTCGCGCGACCTAAATGATGCTACCATTATAAATGCCGACATGTACGTGTTGTTTCTGGATATTAAAAAACCCTATCAGGGCAAGGGTGCCAAACTTACAGCCAATACTAACCTTCGCTTAAGTGCCTACGATGCCTTAAAAAGTAGAATGACTAAAGGTAAAAACAGTTTTACTGATAAACTTGGTATAACAGCATCAAAAAACAAAGAAGTAACGGCAACAGCTCGAACCGTCATTGATTTTGTGGGCGGAAGAAATAAAATCGGCGGATCGGCACTTGGTACTTACAAAGGTGTTTTGAAAAAGAATTTAGCCATTAACGGGGTACTTGGTCAGGAGAAAGTTCAATCGTATGCCAGAACCAAAAATAGCTACATTGGGGTAGAAACCGCCTTTGGAAAAATGTACACCACCGAAGACATTGCCGTGGAGAACACTGCTATAATAAAAGCCGATGCCGGCAAATACAAAAATGGCGTGGAACAAGCGCTCCAAACTTTCTTGAAATATCACGTTGATGAGTTTCACAACAAATTTTTTAAGAAATAAATACGCCTTAAAATTACAATAGGATGAAACGGATGGCATCCCTTTTAGGAATGGTTCTTTTGTTGAGTTCGTGCAGCTGAAGAATAAAACCTTCGGAGCTTTATACATCGAACAATAATGGCACAAGTTGGCAATTGACTGACCGGGCATATCGGACACAAGGTATTGACTGGGAAAACAATCTGATTGCTGGCTCCCCAAATGAAATTATAGAAAATGGACTGCTTATAGTTGAGATGCCAGCACGAACCATTGGTAAGCATCATCGGATTGAAATACGAAGGCAAGGTAGAAGAATGCCGATTTTGAATTTTATGCAGCCAAAAACCTCTATGTAATTGGTAAAAACACAAACGCCATTTGCAGAACAAGGTTAAACTGATGACACTTTGCGAGATTCATCAGCCCTGTCGAAAAGCTGCAATAAGACAAAGTTATAACAGCTTATAAGCAATACAATACGAATGTATATCCTCATTTTGCAAATACAGCCCAAATGCTCAGCACCACCGCTGAGCATTTGTGGCTTCCATCTAACAACAACAACCGAAACAGGTGAGAGACATGCAGAATAAAAGTAAAAACACCGCACCTTGAATAAAACAAACGCTTTTGTTAGTCATGCTTTGGTTCACTACCGGAAATGGAACTTTTTCATTTTTACCGTACTAACAATACTTTCGTTGCTAAATGGGCAAACTACCGTATTTTACCTTATTTACTTTTTCTGGTGGAACGAAATCGTTCGAATAATTATTGACAAGCTGATTTATAAGCATAATCCAGACGTTGTTCTTTCAAATCCGAATAACGTCGGAATACTGGCATCCATTATCCAAATGGGAGTTTATTTTGTTTTTATTGTGGTGTTTTTCGGCTTCTTAGCCAATTTGAACAATCCGGAGTTACTAATGATTAATATGAACATCCTGTTTTTTCAGAACCTGTTTTTTAATATTAACCTTATTATAGCAGCAGCAGAGCGCATTTATCTGCACAAATCCAGACTTCCATTAAAAGTAAGCTTCGGAAGTTTCACTCCCAATATGATTGTTCTTCACATTTCCATAATTCTTGGGGCAGTGATTATGTTGTTTGTGGTTCGTAATTTCCCCGACGTTTTTACTCCAACAAATTTTTGGGGCTCGGTTATAATTATTCTTCCTTTTCTGCTTTTAAAATTATTCATTTCCCATTCCCTCTACTAACATTAAACACAAAACCATGAAAACTTTAATTGTTTTGCTCGCCCTAATAATGGTTATAACTGCCTTGTTTTTAAGACTGTTGAAAGAATATGCTCTTACACAAAAAGACATAAGGAGATCAAAGCAAGAGTTTGAGATACAACTTATCAAACGCACCGAGTTGCTGGATAATGCAAAGGAAATGTATGAAATGGAAAAGCAACTTCATGCCGTTATCGACAAACGCCTTCAGGAACTTGAAAAAGAATTCTCCCACGCTACAACCAAGACAAATTTGAGCAGCAAAAAAACAGAGCGGTTCACAGAAAGCTATAAAAAGATGTTAAGTAGCACGTTAAAACTACTAAAGGTTGAACATAGTCATTATGCTAATCGTTAAATAGCAGTAACGAGAGAAAAATTAATTTTTTCATTCAACCTCATTCTTTTAACAACAAAGGGGCTGAACCGCAAATAAATGAAAAATATAAAAACGTTTTTTACTCTATGCCTTTTACTAAGTGCATATAATTCTTTTGCACAAAAAGGCGTTACGGCTGATAGTATTATAAGATATACGCAAGAGCTGGATAATTACAATTTGCAGATTGAAGTACTTCAGAAAAAGATAAAAGAAATTTATATTGCAAAATTTGATGAGGCGCTTCGGTTAGCACATTTTGGGTACAACCTGGCCTTACAACAAAATGATAGCATAAACTCAGGCGATTTTTTGCGAAGCATAGGCGGGGCTTATGGTAAAAAAGGAAATATTGACAGTGCTTCGGTTTACTATTTCAAGGCTTTAAAGGTGCTTGAACCCACCCGAGACAGTGAAAATCTGGGCTTACTATACGACGACATGGCTCGACTTTACCGTAAACTTGAGCAGCCCCAAAGAGCTCTAAATTATTACGACAAAGCATTAAAACTTTATGAAGAATCCAATAACCTCGAAGGCATAGCCCGAATCAACAACGAGAGCGGTGTAATTTTTCGCGATGCGGGAGATTATAAAACTGCCAACGAGCGCTTCGAAAAATCGCTACGTATTCAGCGAGCCAGAAAAGACTCCGTAGGAATTGGCTATGCTCTTGAATTTCTGGGCTACAACCAACTGCTTATTAGTGATTATAAAAAAGCGGAGGACTACCTTCTGCAAGCATTATCTATCAGGCAAAAGGTAGGCGAGGAGTTTGCCATCATGCTGAACTATACTGCTTTGGGAGAGCTATACAAACAGGCAAAGCAGCTTAACAAGTCAATTGTTTTTTTTGAGCGTAGTAATACTTTAGCTCAAGAAATTGATTTCCTCGATATTCAGACCTACAATTACCGACAAATAATGGATAATTATGAAAGTCTTGGGAATTACAAACTGGCCTATGAAAACTTAAAAGTCTTTAATTTGCTGAATGATAGTTTGTACACCGTACAAAAAATAAAAGATGTTGAAGAAATAACAACACGCTACGAGACCGCACAAAAAGAAAAACAAATAATGGAGCAGCGGGCACAAATTGCAGAGCATCAATTAAGTTTAAAAAACCGAAAACTGGAAATCATCGGTTTATCGTCGCTGGTTATCATTATTGCCCTGTTTGGTTATCTGCTGTATAAACAACAAGCCCTGCAAAATATAAAACAACAAAAAGACAGTGAGCTCAAGCTGGCACTGGAAAAGATTGAGAGCCAAAACCGGCTGCAGGAACAAAGATTGGCCATATCGCGTGACTTACACGACAATATTGGGGCACAATTAACATTTATTGTTTCGGCAATTGAGACGATCAAATATGTTATGCCCGATAAAAATGACCAGTTTACAAGCCGGATGAATAACATCGGTTCCTTTGCAAAAGAAACCATTCAGGAACTTCGCGATACCATTTGGGCAATGAATAAATCGGGGGTTAGCATAAGCGACCTGCAATCGCGTATTGCCAACTTTATTGGAAAGGCCAAACAATTGTGCCCCAACATTGAGATATTGATTGTACAAGACGAGACACTTTCTGAAACCATCCGATTCACGTCTTTACAAGGACTAAATATCTTTCGCATCATCCAGGAAGCTATTAACAATGCTCTAAAATATGCTGATGCCAATCAGATAAAAATTCAAATGAGTACAGTAGAAACCGGGGTTAATTTTTTGGTTGAAGATGACGGAAAAGGTTTTGTTGAAAATGAAGTGGATCCAGGTAACGGGTTACTAAATATGCGCAAAAGAGCTCAGGAACTTGGCGGAGAACTAATGCTTATTTCTGAACCCGGAATCAAAACAAGTGTTTCATTTAATGTGATTAAAACCTAACATTCATGAACACGCGAATAGCAATTGTAGACGACAATAACTTTTTGATAAAGAGTGTAAAAGATAAGCTTTCGTTTTATAGCGATATTTCCATAGCATTTACGGCTAACGAAGGTTATCAGTGCCTTGAAAGATTAAGCCACGATATGCGGATAAAACTTATTTTGATGGATATTGAAATGCCTCGTTTAAACGGCATTGAAGCTACTGCACAAATAAAACAGAAATACCCTCAAATCAAGATTATTATGCTCACAGTTTTTGATGATGATGAAAATATTTTTAAAGCCATTCAGTCGGGGGCTGATGGTTACCTGTTAAAAGAAACCTCATCACCCGAACTTTACAGTGCCATTTTACAAACGCTTGACGGTGGCGCAGCAATGACTCCTTCGATTGCATCAAAAACCCTGAATTTGTTGCGCAGTCCCTTGCTCTTAGCACACTCTGAAGCAGAAGAAAGCGTGAAACTAACCGGACGGGAGTTGGAGGTACTGGAGCAATTAGCGGTTGGCCTCCCGTATACATCAATAGCCGAAAACCTTATTATATCACCCTCCACTGTGCGCCGGCACATCGAAAATATATACAAAAAACTACAGGTCCACTCCAAGATTGAAGCGATAGAACTGGCCAAAAGAAAGCGGATTATTTAAACTGAGGCAACTGTCAGAATATTACGGTTAGCTTTTCCATCTCCCAACTCATCAGGGAATATATGATAAACTTGTTACATATTAAGTATCGGGCGGGATTTCATGAAGCTTCTCTATAAAAAGTACCATGCCGTTTATTAATTGCTAAATCGTTCGTACTTATTACGCATTGCATTTGTACGGTGTTAGTAGCCGATTTCCTTTAATCATTTCTAGTTATATAAAAGTAACAAATATGAAATAAAAGTAAGTACAATATCTACAGTCCTAAAAACTGGTTATTGGTATTACTTTGTTAAGACTGTTGAAAACAAAGTACAGAAAATGGATGCTTTCATGCGGTAAGGCCAGTCGCATTTTATACCTGTTAAACTAGGCTGCAGGAGACTATTTTCACCATGGGATTTTATGGAATCTATTATGCTGCTCAAGAAGTGTGTTTTGTTGATGATGTCTTTTAATTGCGCGATATGAGGATCTTTCATAAATAAAGAAGAGGCTGCCTGCATATGCAGACAGCCTCTTCAGTAGTATAATCTTAATGATAAGTCTTCTTGTCACTTATTACTGTACGGTTACCATATCCACATAGTAGCCATGCCCTACGCAAAGAAATCCGCTTTCATCCTGAATTTTATTTAGGATCTCTTGTGTTAGCTCTATCTCTTTTACACCGGCTTCCGAGAACTCGATTACAGCAGTACCTGGTAAATCATTCCACCAGCCGGTAACGGTACGTAACTGGTGATATTCTGCTTCAGTGGCTACTGAATAGTGAATACTCAAGACAGCACCAGCTTTTAACGTGGTAAACACATCACTGCCAATCAAGTTGAAAGTTTTGTTAGGACTATCGTCCGGCAAATCCCACGATACGTAATGGTGTCCTTGCCAGAGCACAGTGGTTGAAGAAACGGTGACTGTCTGTTCGGTAACGACGTTTTTATCTTTATAGAATTCCAAGTCTGTTCCGCTTTTTGTACTACCTGTCAGTTTGTATTCCCCGTCTTCCAATTGAGGGCAGGTAAGTGCGATTTCAGTGGACGACTGCCGTGTGAACTCAGTGATAGTTTGTCCTGCGAATGTTAGTGAAGCAATCTGGTCGAGATTGATCCCGGTCATTACCCATTCTCTATTCGCATTGGTTCGGTCGGCTCCTGAAGTGATAAGCGCCGTGTATGTAACCTTGACGATATTACCACCATATTCGTTGTTGTCATTATCTACCAGTCTCACGCGATGCTCACCTTCAGCCAGATCGGCAGGAACTTCATACTCGATATAGTCATTGTCTTCTGAATCGACATAAACAATATTGGTGATGGTTGTTCCATCGATAATAATGCTTTTTACGTTGTTGAGATTGTTGCCATAAAGACGTGCGTTTATCCCCGGCGCGATGATACGCTCAAAGCCTGTTTCCGTTGCCCACGGGTCATCCTGCAAAGGATTTACTTGTACAATTCCCTCGCGATAGGTCGATTTACCGGCTTCGGTTGAAACGGTTACTTTAAACGGATAGGTTCCTGCTTTAAGATTGATGTCGAGCGTTGTTCCGGTTTGTACTTCCGTTCCGTCTATCTGCCATGAAACGGTGGTATAATCGGCCGGAGTAACTGTCAGCTCCATTGTGAGGTTAGCATCTCTGCTTATATTGGCGATTACAGGCAGTTCTCCGTTTTCGCGATCCGGGAAAATGGGGTCGAGTATCCGCGGATCATCACCAGCTGTAGCTGTTGAGAACGGATCTTCATCGTTGCATGCTGTAAATGAAAAACTCACAGCAAGTACAGCAAATAGTATAAAATATATCGTTTTCATATTTCTTCAATTTACTTCTTTATTGTTATTCCGTAATTATTTTATTCCACCATACGCGTGTGTGCCAGCTATCATCACCTCCCATTCGGGTCAATGCGTCATCATAACTTGCTTTGTTATATGATGATTCGAGTACCGGATAAGAAAGGCGTACCGGAATTTCATTACCTCCGGTTAGGAACTGGCCGAAGCCGTAATCGGCAGGAGATTTAAGCGCGGGATAGCCTGATCGGCGAACGTTGGCCCAGCACTCGGCCGGATTGGTGAGATGGAGAATCCAAGCTTGAGTGTTAATCGCTTTCTTTTTCTGCTCGTTCGTGTAGCCTATGTTAATATTCGGAATGAACGTATTAAATTCCTCGTCGGATACAGCTTCACAATTATAATTATCAGTCAGAAAATCCATAGCTTCCCGTACTCCTTGAATATACAGGTCGTTAACAGAGGTACCTCCAACATTCCATCCTTTTAATTTGGCTTCTGCTAACAAAAACTTCACTTCTGCCGAAGTTATCACGACACCGGGATTATCGCCTCTAAGAAAATTATTGGCCAGTTTGGGTTCGGTTTCGCGAGCTACACTGGGTGTAACTGAAGGATTGGTTTTGGCAAGCTCTTTCAAGATATCGCTGTCGTAACCAGTAGGCCACGGTTCCCAAGAGAAAGCTCCCGGATCACGCGGGTGAGTCTCAACACCTTTGGCGATGATCTCATCAGTTAAGTCAATACGGTTGTCTGGACTTGTGGAACTCATAAGCCCATCGTAATAGAAGCGAGCGATCCTGAAAGTACGGGGGTCGTCGGTATCATAAAGCTGATTATAAAAGGTAGAACAAAGGTAGCTGGGATTATTGGCAGGGTCATTACCGAAGAGTAACTGCGACAAGGCATTACCCCGATAATCGGAATAAGCTTCCTGCCCAAAGCTGAACGAAATATTCATGTATTTGATAAGTGCATCGTCACTGGCATTCTCCAGAATACCGCCATCAGCTTGTAGTGCTTTTTCAAACTCTTCCTGAGCTTTTTGCGGTGCTACATCGGAGATTCGCATAGCAAAGCGCAGACGAAGAGAATTACCTAACTTCTTCCATTCTGCAATGTCTCCTTTATAAATAACATCGCCTGTAATTCGATCTTTACTGGCATCAAAGCTGGCAACAGCACTACTTAACTCCAGAAAGAAATCATTGTATATTTCTTCCTGCGTGTCGTAACGGGGATTGAACTTCCCTTCTAGAAACCCCTTGCCCGCTTCGCTGTAAGGGACATCACCGTAAATGTCCGTGATAACAGACATGAGATAGACTTTGTATATACGCAAGGCCGAATTAACATTCACTTTAAGGGAGTCGTTAGCAGTCCGGGATTCTGCATCTGTGATGTCTTTGATGGCCTTTGGATAAAACGATGTCCAGACACGGCTCATCTCACTATTATCTTGTGTGTGGCGTCCACCAAAATTTGTTGTATTCCAACATCCCATTAGATGTTGATTGAATGCGTAAAGATAGTTGCGATAGATCTCGACCATCCCCAGATCTCCGTACGTTTGCAGTTGTGCAGTAGTAAGCTGGGCATTAGGGTCAACAGTAGCAGCCTTCGAAGGGTCGGTGTTCATATCTTCCATGTACTTATCACTGCAAGCGGTAAAGAACAGCAAAGAGGTCACCAATATTATTGCAATATAAGATAGATTGTATTTCATTGTATTATATTCTTTGTGAATGAATTAAACTTGAAATTCGTTTAGAATTTAACATTTACGTTGAACCCATAATTTCTGCGCGATGGTAATGAGCCATACTCCATACCCATACCAGTTGTGTTGTTATAATTGGAATCCGGATCGATGTTCGGAATGTTTTTCCATATAATAAATGGGTTACGTGCAACAAATGAGAGGTTGAGACCTTTTACAACGTTTCCTAACAGAGATTTCGGCACATTGTAACTCAACGTTAGTTCGCGTAATTTCACATACGAGTTATCAAATACAAACATCGACGGCGCATTACGGCTTACACTCATCCAGTAATCCTCGGGATTGATGTAAATGTCATTGGGACGATAAGTGCCGTCGCCATTATCGATTACGCCGGGAGCAATATACCCTCCAGTTGGAGTCCATTCGGAAGATCCTTTGGCAATTCCGGCAGCTTGACGTTGCTCCTCTGATCGGTACCATCCTTCACGTCCGGCAAGTGTTTCTTTGCTCTTTCCCGATTCATAAGCAGCACGGGCAGACATGGAGTAAAGATCAGCTCCCACTTTTATATCAAAGATGGCAGAAAGCGAAAGTCTTTTGTAAGTTAAAGTAGTAGTTGCACCTCCGGTCCAGTCCCAGGATGCATTTCCCAGCACATGATTGCTCTTATCATATTGAGGCAAACCAGTTTGCGGGTCGATGAGGACATCTCCATTTTGATTGTATTTAAAGTCTGGCCCTACAATCGAACCGAAATCCTCGCCCACTTTGGCCGCTACCTGAACATCAAGCCATGCAGCTTTTTCCAATTCAAACATATCCATATCGTCGACGAGTGTTTTTACCTTGTTGCTATTCTTCGAGAAGTTCAGATTTAAATCCCAGGAAAAGTCTTTCGTCTCAATGGGACGTGTATTAAGAGCTACTTCTATACCTTTATTCTCAATTTCGCCGGCATTAATCAGTCGGTAGTTGTAGCCAGATGTCCAGGAGTTGGCCATTCCCATAATCTGATTTTTACTAGTCTGCGTATAGTAGGTAAAATCTACGCCAACCCGATTATTTAGAAACTTTGTATCCAAACCTATCTCGAAAGAGTTTGTCTTTGTAGGTTTTAAATCCTTGTTTGGAATTGTGTTGTTGTCGATATAGCCGATGGTGTAGCCGGGATAAGTAAATTTAGACTTAGTATATACCAGCCCTAACTGGTAAGGGTCAGTATCGCTACCTACCTGGGCCCACGACATACGAAGCTTTCCGTAAGGTATGATTTCCTTTAACTGAGCGAGTTCGGAAAACACAAAACTGCCAGAGAAAGAAGGATAGACATAGATGTTGTTGCTGGTAGGCAGAGTCGACGATTGGTCTCCGCGCAGCGTGGCATCAAAATAAAGCATGTGTTTCCACCCCAAATTGGCTGCACCGTAAACCGAGTTAATTTGCTTGCGGTAACTACTTGGCTCTAAGCTTATTTCATTAAAACTCATCAATGCCACTACATCGCGAATTTGCATATCCTGAGCAGTGGTGACAGTGGTTTTGTTATCCACCTTGTACACATTCCCTCCGAGAGTACCATTAAAGTCGAAGTCTCCCCAGCTATTGTTGTAAAGAGCAAGTAGCTCAAAATTATACATCCGGTTTTGAAATGAGCTGTTTTGAAGGCGTCCTGCTTCAAATCCGGGAGTAGTGGGAGCTTTATAGTCTTCGAAAACAAACCAGTTGAGTTCGGCACCCGCTGTTCCCTGGAACTTCAGGTGTTTATTAACATTCCAAATAGCTTTTCCGCTGAATCGGAATTGATCTTTCTTTGAGTCGTTGTTGTTTTTATAGACATCCCAATAAGGATTCACATTGTAGGGATCCATACCATTCCAGTTGGCGTATTCGCCACTTGCATCCTGGTATGTTTTTAGCCATCGTTGATCGTAAGTGGTGGCCAAAGTCATCAGGTTTTTACCAATATTCGATTTGCTATCTCCTAAAGCAGGACGATTTTTTACATCTTCGCGCGTATAGTTAACACTGAAATCAAAATCCACTTTCCCCATAGAAGTATTGGCACGCAGGTTAAAGATGTTACGGCTCATATGGGTTTCCGGAACAATGTCTTTGTTACGCATGTCGGAATAAGTGAAGCGTACCCCACCATTACCACTGCTTGAGCTGATGATGGCAGTATTGCTGGAAGTAAGACCTGTGCGGAAAAAGCCAGAGGTATTGTCGGGTATGATGAAGTATGGTCGCTCCACCCCGTCAAAGTATTTCAGCGAGTTGCTTCCGTCAGCTTTCGCACCCCAACTTTTATTGGTATTAGACACCGCATCAATGCTATAAGTACCGTTGCTGCCCATACCATAAGCCTGTTGTATGTCGTTCCATTTGGCAAGCTGTGTGTCGAAAGTAAGGGTTCCGTTGTATTCCACATCGAAGCTTTTCTTTCCGTCTGCTTTTTTGGTGGTAATCAGGATGACACCATGGCTGGCACGACTACCGTAAAGAGCAGAAGCAGCAGGACCTTTAAGTACCGACATATTTTCGATATCATCGGGGTTGATGCCTGAAATACCGTCGCCAAGGTCGAAACCTCCGGAAGTACCGGCACTACCATAATTGGTATTGTCGAGTGGAATGCCATCGATTACATACAGTGGCTGGTTATTTCCGGTCATTTCGGTGCTACCACGCAAGAGAACACGGGTAGATCCGGATGGCCCGCCGGCGGTTTGACTAACTACCAATCCAGGTACACGGCCAGCCATTGAATTAATGACATTGGTTTCCTTGGCTTTTGTAAAGGCCTCGCCCTTTACTTCGGCCACATTATAACCCAGTGCCTTGCGTTCTCTCTTAATCCCCAAGGCAGTAACTACCACGTCTTCAACCATTTTATTGTCTTGTTCTAAAACAATATCCAGCGGAGCCTGACTGACCGCTACTTCCTGGGTTTTATAGCCGATATAACTAATGATAAGAGTGGCTCCCGGATGGACACTTAGGCTGAATTTGCCTTCTTCATTGGTTATGGTTCCATTGCTAAGACTTCCTTTCTCAACAACAGTTGCTCCAATGATGGTGCCAAGAGCATCCCTCACCACTCCAGTAACATTGAGTTCTTGTTGTGCTATAGCGGAATAATTTAATCCTGCCGCTTTCATTTGGAATATGCTTCCGAATAGGCAGGCAGCTAGTAGTCCGCTAAACAAAATGCGTTTGTAAGCTTTTAGTTTCATAGGATTTATAGTTAAGATTAATAGATTTTCACCCAGTCAATATACATGTTCACCTTTTCCCCGTCTTTTAAAGCAGTAATTTCGTTTATGTCGGAGATGCCAGTAAAAGAACCACCTACCGCAAGGTTAAACAGAATAAAAAAGTTATCGTGGAAATACGCAGAGCGTCCGCTAGTTTCGCTAATGTCGAATGAATAAAACTCGATATTATCAACCGACACTGTCAGACGATCTTTGTTCCATTCTAGCGTGTAAATATGGTATTGGCCGTCCTGTAAACTATGTGAGAAGTTTGCCGCATGGTATTCTTGCTCATGTCCCGAGCCAGCATCAGTCCCATAGTGGATTGCTGTGTTCAGAAATGTTTCGGTTGTAGCTTTGGTAATTCCATGACGTTCGCCCATCTCCAAAATATCAATTTCTCCACATTGCGGCCAAGGCTTTCCAGTGTCTCCCATCATCCAGAAAGCTGGCCAAAGTCCGTTTGCAGTTTTGGGAAGCTTAATGCTTGCCTCTATCTTTCTAAATCTGAAGTTCTTTTTTCCCTCGGTATTTACACGTCCGGAGTAGATTTTATTGCCTTTGCGTTCGGCGGTTAAAATCAGTACCGATTTACCTTCGTCTGTACCCACAGAAACATGCGCAGCATTGTAAGCTTGCAGTTCCTGGTTTACCCATCCTGCTTCACGCACTTCTTTGGTCCAGATATTTTCATCGAAAGATTCAAAATCGTCTTTGAAAAATAAATTCCCGTGTTCTCCTTTATCCTCATCATCGTTTGATGAGCAGGATTGTAGCATTAAACACACCAAGAGTAGTAAGACTGCTGTTTCTCTCATATTACAACTGTTTAGATTAAACTTGTTTCTTTGGCTGTTTTGAGTTAGGCTGGAATTAAACATCTCCCAGAAGCGTATTTGGAAGATCATTTTTCCTTTTATTCAAAATAGCAGGGCAAAAGTGGGAATAGTAGTTAAAAACGATGGATTGATAGCTGACAAATAAGGTTCGATTCCAGACAATTTTTCGATCATTTCCCCTATTTAATGGGCTTTCAGTCGTCTTTTTATTGCCTGTAGGTGGAGCTGTAGAGTCGGACTATTTGAGAATTAAGAAGCGCCAATAACGTTACATTATAATCTATCGAATAGAAAACTCAGTCCTAAATTTGTTATGGCGCTGAATCGGTTTGATTGTATTTGCTAGGTTGTATGCCAAATTGTTTTTTAAACAACGAACTAAAGTATTTTGGATTTACAAATCCGGTTTCTGCGGCAACTTCGGTCACGCTTCTACCGTCTTTCAATAGTTCCGCTGCTTTCTGAAGTCGGATGATACGCATAAACTCTTGTGGCCCTTTCCCGGTCAGCGATTTTAGGCGGCTGTAAAAAAGAGTCCGGCTCATGGCCATTTCCTGGCACAGCGTATTGATGTTAAAATCATTATTACTCATGTTCGCGATAACGAGTTGAGTTGCTCGTATGATAAACTGACGATCACTTTCGGGCAGCATATCCGAAGCCGGTTCATCGGTCTTATTGTTTTGGGTTATTTCCCGGCTTTCATTATTATTCTGATATTCTTTTTTTGCGTCAATTTGTAGAAGAGCTTGCCGCATAAAAACGTCGCGTTGTCTGTTTCTGTTGGCAATCAGCCCCTGCACTTTCAGTTTTAGAATCTCGGTGCTGAATGGCTTGGGAATATAATCGTCAGCACCTTTCTTTAATCCTTCAACAGTGGCATCATGATTAACTTTTGCAGTAAGCAGAATGAGAGGTATGCCTGCGGTATCCGGATTTTCTTTGATTAGCCTGCAAAGCTCATCTCCTTGTATGCCCGGCATCATTACGTCGGACAGGATCAGGTCTGGGTATTCGTTTGAGAGGTATGTGAGCGCTTCCTGCCCGTCAGCAACGTCAACCACCCGGTAATCGTTCTCGAAAGTTTCACGCAGGTAATAGCGAAGGGCTTCGTGATCTTCTACGATAAGCAGTGTATCTTTTCCTGTTTGCTGGCTTATGCTGCGTGTCTTGCCTAATTTTTGTCCGGCAGCATCTGTCGTCTTCGGGAACATGAGTTCTTTTGAGGTAACAGCTTGCTTAGAGTCGGAATTAGGAACGGCATACGTTCTCGGCAGCGTTACCGTAAAGGTACTGCCCTTATTCTCTTCGGATTGAAAAGTGATCTTTCCGCGTAGTATTTTTATTATCCGGCGTGCCTGTAAGAGCCCAAAGCCTGTTCCTCCTTCGTTCAATTTCTGTGTATTTTCGGCTCTGTAAACATCAGCAAACAAGTGTTTCTTTGCCTTTTTCGGAATGCCTATGCCACTATCTTTGATCTCTATGATGGCTTTTCGTTTTGTGTAATTTAAACTTATGCGAACATCACCCTGCGGCATCGTATACTTAATGGCATTGGAAACGAGATTGTCCAGCAGTATCTCAACAATATGCAAATCTGCCATAACGTAAACGTCTTCATCGGGCAACGAGAGACTTAAATGCAATTGTTTCTTATCGCACAATGGCTGGAAACCGGCAATCTCTTCGGCAAGGATATCATTGAAATTTAAAGGGGTTAATACAGTGTGCTGCTTGTGGGTGTCTGCTTTTTCAAATTCGAGCAGCTGAGTGATCAGTTTATAAAGCTTATTCGTATTGTTGTGGGCCAGTTCCAGGAGGTAAAGGGCTTTGTCCGAGAGCCCCTTCTCCTTACGCAGGTCGTCCAAAGGAGCCATAACTAGTGTTACAGGTGTCCTGATGTCGTGTGCAGTATCAATGAAAAACCTTATTTTGTCTTCATCGTACCGTTTCTGAAGTTGATTACTCTTGTAACGCCAAATAAAAGACAAGACAATACCCACCACGCAAATGTAAAGCATCCATGCCCACCACGAATTCCACCAGGGTTGAGCGACTTTTACAACAAGTGTTTGTTCCGATATTGTTTTCCCATTATTTCGGCGCAAGCTGCGTACTTTAAGGAGATAAGAGCCCGGAGACACATTCGTATACCTCACCATACCATTGGACGACAGGCTACTCCATGATTTCTCGTATCCTTCCAGAATATACTGGTATGCAATGTCACGCTGAAAGCGGTAATTGATCGACTCAAAGGATACTGAGAATGAGTTGTGTTTGTAGTCAAGTTCAACCATGCCTTTCTTCAGCATGTCGTAGATTGCAGGCCGCAAACGCTTTTCTTCATCGGCGGTCAAATAATCTATTGTCAAGCCGGTAAATTTTAATTGTGCCTGATAGTTTGTCATAGTTATCGAGTCGGGCGTAACTAAGACAGCGCCATTTGTACTGCCATAGGCAAATTTCCCGTCTGTAAGCCGTGCAAAAGAAGATTTGTTATATTCTTTGTCGATGTCACCCAAATAATTAAGGTTCGACACCTGAGAGTTCTCGATGAGCGCAAGTCCTTTTCCCGTACTTACCCACAAACGCCCTCTGGCATCTCGTTGCAGACTATACACATCGTTAGACGGAAGCCCGTCCTGCATGGTGAATATTCTTGACTCCCGGGTTCGCATATCATACAGATTTAGGCCACCTCCCTCGGTTCCCAGCCATACAGTGCTGTCGGCATTAAAAAGCATTGATATAATATAGGCGCTAACACTTTGTTCGTGATGCTCTTGTGAGGTTGCATAGCGTTTTATTTCCCCTGTACGCTTATTCACCAGGCAGAATCCATTCACTGTGGCTGCGGCTATTTGGTTATCATTCACCTCCTCTATGGAATGTATCCACTTAATATCGTATGTTCGCTCCGGATGCCCCTCTTTATTCATCATCAACAGCTGTCCATCCAAGCCTCCCACCCATAAGTTCCCGTCTGTATCTTGTTTGAGCGAGAAAACATAGTTTGTTGTTAGCCCTCCTTGTTTTTTGGTAAGATGACGAACAACCTGTTTCCGGCTGTTCAGAAGGTATATGCCGTCTCCGTATGTGCCTGCCCATACCGATCCATTCTCCCCTTTGCTCAAAGCAACTACAACAATACCCTTTAACCAGTGACTCCACAAATGCGAGGATTTATCACGAACACTGATTCCAATGTCAGTGCCAAACCATAGGTTTCCATTGGCATCTTCTTCAACATCATTGACATTGTTATTCGCTAATGATTGCGGATTTCCCCTTTGATGGGTTAATATCGTAATCGGGTATTTCAATAAAATAGCAACAGATACTCCCCCGGTGTAACTTCCTATCCAAATGTTTCCCTGGTTATCTTTGGTGACGGCATAGATCCCGTTGCCTGGTAAGAAAATATCGGTGCTATCCTCCGTACTCATAAGTAGATGGCACTTTTTCGAATCCCGGTCAACTGCGTAAACTCCTCCTCCATCTATTCCTACCAGCAATGTTTCCGTGTTATAGCTTGTAATCGCTCTTATCGGGTTCAGAAATCCGGAGCTTTGTTCTTCCAAGCGGAGCAGATCAGAAGTGTTTAGATTCTTCACCCACAAGCCATTATTAAAAGTACCTATCCAAAGTTCATTACTCGTTACGTCGTGAAAGAGCGTTTGTACATCTTTTCCTTTTAGCAGCCAATCCGCTTTGTCTAATTGCGCGTACGAAAGCTGTAGCACCCCTGTGGATGTACCAATAAAAAGCGATTCGCCTGTAGATATAATGTCATTTACATATTGTCCGCGAATGACCGGAGTGATCGGTTTTGCAGCTTCTTTCTTATATAGCCCGATGCTAAGTCCCAACCATAATGTCCCGTTTTGATCCAGACACAACTTGTTTAAAATAATTTCTTCGTTGATGAATTGGGCCAGGTACATATATTGTTCGAAACGGTCATCCTGTATTGAATAACGATATATTCTCCCGGTATTGTCGTACGCCCATAGTCCGTACTGCTTGTCGTACAGCAAACGAAGTGTACGCCCGCCCATGTCTCCGTAGTAAAAGTTACCTGATAATGTATAGCTTTTTATGGTATTGCCGTTATAGCGATCTATTCCTGCTTTTGTGGCAATCCACATTGCGCTGTTCTGATCTTCAACAATCGAAAATACGCGTTGACTGCTGAGACCCTCCGAATATCCGATATGCCTGATATCGAATATATTGTTAGTCAATTCAGCCTTTGCAGCAATGACTACTGTCGACAATAAAATAATAATGATATATCTCAACAATATTCTCATAATACAAACTCCACACATGTTTGATAATGAATAATGAGGCTAAGAAGTTTCGCTGTCTTTCATATCATACAAATACTTAAGTTATATATACTAAATCATATTGTAAAAATAATTAATTCACATTAGAACCCACTGTTATGTAGTAGTTCTTTTAGTTAATAACTTGATGATTATTCTGGCAAACGGCAAAATAAATGTGTTATAAAAATTGCTACTCAATGTTGTTTTTTATATAGTTGGTGGCGTAAATCAAAGATTATTACAGGCAAGCGAAATGTTTATAAAAAAGACACTTTATGACGGTGTTTGCAAATAGCAATAGATCTTGGGAATTATGTTTATAAATTTTAAATGATGTAAAATTAGTCATTTGTCTCATTTCAATTTCAGCATATGCTACTATAGACGAATGTTTTTTTTTGTATGAGTTTTGAAATACAGGTATTTAGGATTGGAAGAAATGTAAAAGAAAGATTAAGTCATTAGTAGCTTTAGAAAATAAATAGGCCTGAATAGTGAGTAGAGTTTATGCTCAAGTGCATTAAGATGGAACCGACTATTAGGAAATCAGGACATCTCTTATTTCTATTCAGTCAAAAACTCCTTCGGTTATTGATCGTGAATTTTTTTGAAATACCGGGTATAGTAAGAATGACTGTTAACCCCGACCTGAAGGCAATTTCATCAGTACTGTTTCTCTATAAATATAGAGGTGAGGTTGCCACTTTCATCTTAACCATTGTGATGTATCCTGAAGTAGTTTGAACTGAAAGCTGTTTAAGCTTTCTATGGGGTTGACTTCTGCTTAATTTCATTTCGGTGGATAAGCTTTCAATGGTGAAATTCTCGCTTACATTGTTTTTTCGATGATGGCATTCACTTGGCTTAAGAAATAATTATTAAGATTGTCAACTTCATTTTCTGCAGATAGGATTAAATAATAATCTTCCAGAAATTTAATAATAAACTTCCTGAGCTCTTCATTATCTTCGATTATCAAAATCGGTATCTTGTCATTATCAGGATCTTCATTAAGATTTGCCTTTGGGGGTGATTTAAATGATTTAATATTCTTAACTTTCTCGTGGCTTTCGTATCGTTAGAATATATTATTTGGGGATAAAATACATTCCAGAAGCAGTAGTAGGGTATAGAATTGAAATTTATCTAATTGACATGTGAGGGGGGATTTCATTTATTACTGAACTACAACACTCGGCTTTCTACTCTGGCCTTAGCATCCATTTTACGACCAATAATTAAACCAACGAGCATTCCGAAAGAAATACCATAGGCAATGCCTAATGACCGCTCAAAACTCGATAAAACTGCAACTCCCAAAAGAATACCAAAAGACGATCCTAGGCCTATCCCCCGATTGGAGTAATACCCTTTAGAAGTTAAGGAAAAGGTATCCCTCAAATATTTTTCAAATTTATGAAGTGCTTTATGACGGTATTTTTTGCCATTTTCTGGGGTTGACTCTAAATTCAAACGATCAAGTTCCGCTTCTATGGATTGAATCTCATTCTTAGAGAATTCTCTGCTTTTCAATTTGCTTAGCACATGAGCAAATTTCTCATAAGCCTTTCGTTCAGCTTTATTCGTTGTTTGGATTCTTAATCGTTCAAAAAAGTTATAGGCTTCTTGTAATGTCATAATTTCTAATGTTTTTCTGGTTAGTGGCTCAATGCAATAATTATTACATGTCAGACTTATCTTTTTTAAAAGGGCTTAAAATTTCACTCTTTTAAGTGTTTAAGCTTTCCAGATCTGTCATTAACTCGTCCAGTTTTTTAAATACTCTCCCATAAACCATGTTTAAATCCCATTGGTAAATGCGACCACCAAAAAATGCCAACAAACCCAGAATTACACCTAGAACAATGATTCCTATTAATGGGATTCCGAAGATCAGGTAAATCTCAGGAAACCGGTTTTGAACCTCACTCAAAAGTCGTTCGCCTAGTGCGATACCCTCAGCATCTTTAAACCAAAAGCCTATAATAAGCGACATAAATATAACGGGGTACAAAACTCTGGATATCCGTTTGTTGACCGCTACCTGCTTTTTAATCCATTGATCAAATTCTTTGAGGTATTGATAGCTGTTCTCACCTTTATCAATACGATCTAACCCATTCAGTAAGCTTTTATTAATAATAACAAGCACGGTAAGTGTTAAAAAAAATATGGCGCCCGTTAAGGGTATTCCTACAAAATAGGATACAATTAGAAAGACAAAAGAGAATACAACAATTGCAATCAGATTGATGCGAAACATTCGTTTGAATTTATCAATGATATGAATTGATTTTTTTTTCCACAGATCGTTTATCTTTGGCGCAATTAAGGCATCACTTTTCAGAAAGCCCTCTTTCCAGATGTTTTCAATTGATTTTTCCATCTAATATTTTTTTTAGTCTGGTTTTTATTCGTTGAATACGGACACCAATATTATTGGAGTTTGTTCCTATAATATCAGCAATTTCCTGATAGGATTTCTCTTCCAGATAAAGCATAATAATGGCTCTGTCAATTTCTGATAGTTTCCGAATAGCCGTATACAGTAGATCCAGAGATTCGTCTGAAAATGCATAATTATCTTCAGTTTCTTCAGGCGGTAGAAAGTCCGATACAAAATGCTGCCTGTTATTTTTCTTTTTCTTCAGTATGGTCAAACAAACATTTAGAGAGATTCGGTAAACCCAGGTACTCCATTCCGATTGCTCACGAAAGTTATCTTTACTCCTCCAAATTTGTAAGCAAACTTCTTGATAATAATCTTCGAAATCTTCTTGCGAATTCGTATATGCCCGACATAACTTGATGATTATTCCGGCAAACGGCAAAATAAATGTGTTGTGAAAATCGCTACTCAATGTGTTTTTTATAGTTGGTGGCGTAAATCAAAGATTATTACATGCGAGCTAAATTTTTATGAGCACGGTTAGCAGTGTTGATGTTCGAATATAGGATTAAGATACTGACAAACTAGTCATGAGCCGTGCTTCATCCTCATTATAATTTTTCCTTTATGGCGTCCTTCCCGAAATCCTGAATTAGTTTTGCCGTATCTTCCAGCGGATACGGCCCATCAAGTTCGCACTTTATATTTTTTGCTATTAGCGATTCACAGGCATACTCTAAACCTTCATTGGGCTTAAACCTGAGTATTTGAAGTTTTTTTGTGGAGAACAAGGATATCGGGTTACTCCATAAGAGCACAAGGATTAAGTTGGCTATTTGGCCACTAATTGTCACATATTTTACCGTTTGGGTTCAGCGCCTTTAAATATGAAAATGGGAATTTATATGTTTTACAATCCAGTATTATGTTATATTGTTCTCCGGTTCGCGTAAAATCTACTGCCTTGTAGTCAATCACATGGTAAAACCGATTGATTTCATCAGGTCAAATTTCTCATGCGAATCAACTCCGGTTACCTGACAATTATAGCATTTGGCTAATTGAACTCCTATTGTACCAACACCGCCGTCGCCGCCATTAATTAAAAATCTTCTGTTCCTGCTCTATTTCACCATGGTCTCTAAGAGCTTGAAGGGCAAGAGCAGATGCGTGTGGAATAGCGCTTGCTTCAAGAAAGCTTAATTCATCAGGTTTCCTGACTATCGAATTTTCATTGATGCTGATATACTCTGCAAAAGTGCCAAAGCCATATTCTGATAGGTCACCAAAGACTGCGTCTCCAATTTTGAGCTTCTTAACATTAACATCGATATCTTCAACTAAGCCCGCGAGTTGCATCCCCGGCGTTTTCTGTTTTGGTTTGAATAAGCCAAACATTAACCGATATAAATACGGTTTACCTCTGACAAAACTCCAGTCATAATCATTGATCGCGATCGCATGAATTCGAATTAGAACTTCGTTTTCCTTTGGAACAGGTTTTGCTACTTCTTTACTCTCCAGAACTTTTTCAGGAAACCCATAACTCCGAAATTGAATAGCTTTCATGTCTTTACAATTGTTTGGTTTTCACTGCAACACTTGGAATTCACGTAAGATACTCATATTTGTGTGCGGGCATGAATATACTTAACTCAAAGCTCGTGAAAAGGTTTAAAATACAACTAGTAGCAATCAGGTTTTTCCGCTACCGTGCGATTTTATCTATCTGACTCCTCCAAATACTCTTCCAATTTTCTTGTTTCCGGATTGTAAAAACAATATTTGTATTTCCAATATGCATTTACTAAATGCATCTGTTTCGTTGTTATTTGAGATGAAGTTGTAATAAATAAAGTTTATATTGTATCGAAATTTAATTCGCGAATTTTCATACTTTTATGTCCTATTCTTGTATGTACAAGGTATTGTGTTTAATTTTTTACTAATTTTAACAAAATTAAGAATGAAAATTCTGCATAAGAGCATAACTAACTTATTATTCTTTAAAGATGCAAAATAATAAAGGTCCATTAATTTTTGTAGTTGAAGATAATCCTGTCTATAATAAACTTGTTGTAAGTTATCTCAAAACCAATAAGTTCACAAACGTAGAAGCCTTTTTGTCCGGTGAAGAAGTTTTGAAGGCGATGGAACGTCAACCTAAAATCATCATTCAGGATTATTTATTAGATGGGATGAATGGGATTGAAGTATTAAAGAAAGCAAAAAAAATTGCTCCTGAGGTGGAGTTTATTTTCCTTTCGGGGCAGGACAGCATTGATGTTGCTATTAATACCATGAAATACGGTGCTTACGATTATATCGTAAAAGATCAGATGGCACTAAAAAAGATGGTGAGCAAGATGAATAAGATATTGTCGATTAGTAGCTTAGAGAAAACAAATAAGCGCTATAAAACCGGAGTAATATTGTTTTTCGTTTTCCTTTCACTTTTTATCATTGTAATCATTGCTATCGCGTTACTGTATCCTGAAACATTTGGATTAAATTTCTAGTCAGTATCTCGGCGGTTATCTATAATATTTTACTGAACAGCTTTCAAAGTTTCATTTGAAAGCTGTTTCGTTTTTTTTCGATGGTTGTTGATGTATTCCGAAGGCAGCTCTTTATACTCGGCTTTAAAATATCTCGAAAAATATCTGGGACTATTAAATCCACATGCATAGGCAATTTCAGAGACAGTCAACTCTCTATTTCAATGCGCGATTCCAAAATCCTAAAATCAAATGGTTTTGAAATGTAATCATCTGCTCCAGACTGGAAGCCTTCAAGCGTTGGATCGGTATCCACTTTCGCTGTCAACAAGATGAGAGGAACATGAGCGGTTCGTCCATCACCTTTAATTTTCGAGCACAATTCAATACCATCCATTTCGGGCATCACAACATCGCTTACAATTAAGTCAGGGAGCTTCTTCAAAGTCATCTCCCATCCTATTTTACCGTTCCCGGCTTCATACACATTATAGAGCTCTTTCAGATTGTCTTTCAAGTAAAAGCGGAAATCTTCATTATCCTCGACCAATAAAATATTTTTTTTTAGTCGAATCAAATTTAACTTCATTGTTAAAAACCGAACGATTTTCCCGATAATACATGACTGGCTCTTTAGAATCCCCGGACTGATTTTTTAAATCAATTTGTTCTTGCGAAAACAACTCCACCGGCAGAGTGACTTTAAAGATGCTGCCTTTATCTACGATACTTTCGACTCGGATAGTACCTCCCAATATTTTCACGTAATCATTTACCAGCGACAAACCTATTCCACTTCCATGATTGACAAACGAATTTGGAAGATCATTCTGAAAAAATCGATCAAAAATTCGTTCTTGTTTTTCAACTGGTATTCCAATTCCATTATCCTTGACAGAGATTAACACCGCTCCCCGCCGACTGCTATTTTCGGAGTCAACATCCGACTCAATAAATTTTAACCGCAATGTAATTTTACCTTTTTCAGGCGTAAACTTAAACGCATTCGACAATAAATTGAAGATCACTTTTTCAACTTTATCCTGATCAAAATAAGTAAACAAATCTTTCTTTTCAGCTTTAAACCTGAACTTGATTTCCTTAATTTGCCGCTAAATCCTGAAAAGAGAGTCCAAATTCTTTTATAAATCCAATTAAATCGCCCCAATTTTCCTTGGCCTCAATCTGTTGAACTTCCATCTTTCTAAAATCGAGCAGTTGATTTACCATGGCCAAAAGCCTTCGCGCATGGCGATGGATAAATTTCAATTGAGCTTTTAACTTTTCATCCTTCGTCTCTCCAATTAATCGTTCGATTGGCGATAAAATCAAGGAGAGAGGAGTGCGAAACTCGTGACTAATATTGGTGAAAAATTTTGTCTTTAAACCATCTAGCTGATGAATGCACTCTGCTTCCTGGTGTTCTTGCTCGGCTGCGAATTTCAATCGCTCTCGTTCAACTAAAATACGACGCGCCAGCAATAACAGGCTAACGATAAATAATACATAAAATCCAAAGGCATAATTACTTTTCCAAAAAGGAGGCGTTATTTCAATCCTCAGGGGAGGGGGCAGCACTTGCCAGCTTTTGCCTCCATCATTCGACACACGCACATGAAACGCATATTCTCCGGCATTTAAGTTCGTAAAAGTGCCCTCTGCGTTTTGCGGGTCAGTTTTCAACCAAGCTTCATTAAACCCTTCCAGCTTATATTCGAAGCTGTTTTTTTCGGGTTGAAAAAAATTCAACGAAGCAAAGCCCAGCGAAAAAACGTTTTCGCGATGAAGCAAAGTAATCTTATCCTGTTGTGTAATTGATTTGTCAAGAATAATCCGATTTTGAATCGGCATTACAACCGGCACTTCACGATTGAAAATTTTTAAGTTTGTCAATACAACTTCATTGCTGAGTTTTTGCTCTTCCAGGTTTTCCGGTTTAAATAGGTTAAACCCATTTGCACCTCCAAAAATCAGTTCGCCGGCTTTCGTACGATAAGCTGCATTTGCATTGAACTCTTTGCCTTGAAGTCCATCCATCATGTCGTAATTGGTGGTTTGAATCTCCAATTGTTCAATTTCCGGATTGTCTGAAAAATTGGTGATTTCGATTTTAGAAACACCATTGGTTGTTACAATCCATAAATTACCTTGTTCGTCTTCAAGTATTGTTTTGAAATTCGAATCCGGCAACCCATCTTTTTCAGTAAATACCCTGAACTGGTTTTCATGCTTGTTATATAGGTTTAGCCCTCGGGAGTTGCAATCCAGATTAGTCCACGAGCATCTTCGTGAATCCCCAGGGCATTTTTATCACTCAACCCTCCGGGGACACCGGGCTCAGGCGTAAAATGTTCAAACCGCTTGGTTAACAAATTCAAACGATCGACCCCGTCAGATGTCCCTAACCACAGGTTACTTTCGGAATCTTCCATGATTGACATGATGAAGTTAGAGCCCACGGAGTTCATATCTTCAGAAGCATAATGATAAAAAACACCTCTTTTGCGGTCATACAACTCTAAACCTCCAGCCAAGGTTCCAATCCATAAATTGTGCTTCGAATCTTCAAAAATCTCCCAAACACGGTTATCTGATAACGATGCAGGATTGTCCGGATCATGTCGGTGATGGTGAAAAACACGACCGTCAAATCGATCCAATCCACCAAAATAAGTACCAATCCACAACTGATCATTTCGGTCAATAAAAAGCGAAACGATGATGTTATTGCTCAAACTGCTCGGATCGGAAGAATCGTTCCTGTAAACCCTGTAACTGTCGCTCTTTCGGTTGAAATAAAGCAGACCACCTCCATTTGTGCCAATCCAAAGATTTCCCTTTTTGTCTTCTACAAAGCAGTTGACATCATTAAAAGGCAAGCTTGATGAGATAGATGGGACATGTCGGTAGTGATCAAAACGAATCAGGCTTTGGTGATAGTAACTCACGCCTTTTTTGTGTGTTCCAGCCCAAATAATATTCTGAGAATCTTTATACAGGCAGTTCACACTATTTTGAATGAGGCTGTATTTATCATCCGGATTATTGGTCATGTAAATAACAGAAAAAACATTCTTATTCAACCTGTTTATGCCGCCATGATCGGTAGCCAACCAGATCATGCCGTCCTCATCCTCAAGAATTGACGACACCAGATCATTGTTTAATTTGGCTTTCTTTGATTTAGTATTAACATGCAAAACATTTCCAGTGGAGGTATCAACCAAAAAGGCACCGTAAGGCTGACCAATTGAATAAACCCAAATGTCGTCTTCCGAATCAATAAAAATCCGATAGTTATTGACTGCACCCTTAAACTCTTCATTTAGTTGAATACGATAGGAAACATGGAGGCTGTATCGGTCTAGCTTTTCAAGCATACCAGATGAAGAAATGGCCCAGAAGTTTCCTTTGGAATCCTGATTAAGAGCCATCATTGAATCACTATTAATTGAAGTAGGATCGTCCTCCAGATGTTTTAAAATGGTCACCGAACGACTTGAATGATTCAATCGATAAAGACCAGAGGAATTATTCACGAACCACGTATTCCCCTCTTGATCGTTAAAAATAGAATATAAAGATATCAAAGGAATTGAAAATTCACCCAAATAAGAATCTGGACTTGAAAACGTCTCCTTTTGCGGATTAAAAATGGCGAAGTCGTTAACTGACTTAATCCAAATTTGTCCTGCCGAATCTTCAGATAAAAAGTCAATGGCATTAAACGGAATAGATGTACTATCATAAGGATCGTGCTTGTAGGTTTTAAATCTCAACCCATCGAAACGATTCAATCCCCGCCCTGTTCCAAACCACATAAAACCCTGACTATCTTTCAAAATTGAACGCACCTGATTATTTGACAAGCCGTCGTTAATCGTCAGGTGCATGAATTTATACTGCGTGTTTACCTGAGATTCGTTGGCAAAACCCATGATGCCAATCAGCAAAAGAGCCAACAATAAATTAGCAATTTTTAATTCATTTTTTTTCAGCAGACAGTCACTCATTAACATCCTGTATTAGAGCCGTAAAAGATACAAGAAAAAAGAAATACTATTAAGGATATAACAGCTTTTCTTGACGTCTTACATTGCTACATCCACTTTCGAACCCGCATAACTTATAACTTTTCCGTTGTTTTTCGAAAAATCTAACGTCATGGAACTACCCTTTTTTACAAAGATTACTTCAAACTGACGCTCAGCCAACATACCTTCATATTCACCTTCCCGCTCACCGATTGTCAGTGTTTTTAACTCTTCGTTATACGAAAACGGAATAGTTGAAAATGCCCCATCTTCGTAACTGTAATTGGTTCCCTCGTCTTCGTACAGCTCGAACGAACCATCGGCTCCAGTATAAACATATAGCTTGATCAACTCGGGTTTTTTCTGCGACGTATATTCAATTTCGGGGCCAATTGGCAAGATCGATCCTTCGCGTACAAATACCGGCATTCGCTCAAATGGAGCATTCACATTTACTTTCTGTCCTCCGGCAATGTACTCGCTAGTGTACAAATTGTACCAACCACCATTATTGGGGAAATAAACATCGCGCTGACGTGCTTTGTAATTATAAACCGGACAAACCATTAACGAGGGGCCAAATAAATACTGATCACCAATATTCTGCACCCGGTGGTCGTCTGCAAAATCCATTGCTAAACCACGCATAATCGTGTAGTCATCATGATAAACGGCTCCTGTCAAACTATAGATATAAGGCATCAAACGATAGCGTAGTTTATTGTAATACAGCATCGATTGGTATGCCGGATGATTCTCCGGTGCCAGGTTGTAAATTTCGCGATATGGATATTGTCCATGGACACGAAATAAGGGAACAAAAGCGCCAAACTGGTACCAGCGGGTATTTAATTCGCGCCATTCCTCCAGATCTTCGCTTCCTTCCTTGGCATTTTCGAAGCGCTTTTGCACACAAAAACCACCAATATCCATTGTCCAGTAAGGTAACCCTGACATCGCAAAATTTATTCCTGCAGGAATCTGCGCTTCCATATCTTCCCAGCTTGTACCAATATCGCCACTCCAGGTTACCGCTCCATAATGTTGCAAGCCGGCAAAGCCCGAACGAGTAAGTATAAATACACGATCTCCGGGATTTTCTTTTCGCTGTCCTTCGTAGATTCCCTTAGCATTCATTAAAGCGTAGGCATTGAAGTATTTTGTCGAAGACCCGAGCGCTGTTGGGTTCATTAATTTTTTGCGATACTCCATGCTGGCATTCGATAAAATATCCGGTTCTGTCGCATCCAACCACCAAGCATCAATTCCTTTTTTATAAAGCTTGTCATTAATTTGATCCCAAAATAGCTTGCGTGCTTCCTGGTTGTAGGCATCGTAAAAAGAGCCTATATATCCGGGGGAAATCCAATCGCGAACGCTGTCTTCTATTGCTCGTTGGTACATCCATCCGTTTTTATCAAACTCATCGTAATGCTTCGTTCCTAAATAAAACTTAGGCCACACCGAAATCATGATTCGGGCATGGTTATCGTGCACTTCATCCATCATGGCTTTTGGATCGGGAAAACGCGCCGTTTCAAATTCGTGGGAGCCCCACTTATCAACTTCCCAGTACGACCAATCTTGCACGATGTTATCAATAGGAATATGTCTTTCTCTGAATTCTTTCAGTGTATTGAGGAGTTCATCCTGTGTTTTATAACGTTCGCGGCTTTGCCAGAATCCCATAGCCCATTTGGGCATCACCTGAGCTTTTCCGGTCAATGTCCGGTAGTTTTTTATCACTCCGTCCATATTGTCACCATGCATAAAATAGTAATCAATCTGATCCCCCATTTCTGACCAAAAAGCGATATCGTCCTGCACCTCGGGATCAATCGGAGAAAGGGCTTTTAGCCCAATGTATGAAACGCCACCATCAGGAATCCATTCCAGTTTTAAATGATACTTTTCTCCTTCTTTCATCTGGTACTGAAATTTGGCCACGGAAGGATTCCAGGCTGTCCGCCATTGATCGGCTTTCAGCTGACCGTCAATCCAGATTTTGGTGTATCCGGCATAATAAAGCAGAAAATGAAACAGGCCGGACTCTTCCGGCTGGATATCGCCTTCCCAGGTAATTTTAGCATGATTAAAAGTAAACCCTTCCGGGAAGCTCTTAATGCTGGTCAGGTTTTCGTAGTCAATCGTGTTTTCTTGACGAACGGTAAAAACATGGTTACTTTCGGTATCATCAATGTAAGTGGCTGTTAAACCACCTTCGTCTCCGTCAGCATTAAAGAGCTTGAACTGGTCAACCTGACCATATGGCCGCTTGTCTCCATAACGCGAAAAAGAGTAATTGTCCCAAAGTAATCCGTAGTTTTTTGTTGAAATAAGAAATGGAATTGACACTTTGGTGTTGTATTGAAAAAGCTCTTCGTTTTTGCCTTTGTAGTTGATTTCGTGAGCCTGATGCTGACCTAGGCCATAGAGTGCTTCATCTTCTGACGATTCAAAAACCTGACGAATGGAGTATCCTTCGCTCCCATCAATTTCCATCGGTTCAAATTCCTTTCCTCCGGCTGTTTTTTCCTGAAGCAAGCGGTTGCCTTCCGAATCAAAAAACTGTACCTCGCCAGTTTTTTTTGATACCTCAATATTCGTTTTTTTAGTTGAAATTTGGATGATATCACCTTGCTTTTTTGTCGAGAAATCAACGCTTTCGGTAACCGGCAGAGCGACTAAGCTTTTATCTTCGGTAAATGCCTTTGTAGCTGACGCTGTAACGCGAACAATCTCATCATTGATAGGCATAATTCGAACGGCCTTTGCACCATTGTCCGAATTTACTTCAGGATAAACAACGATTCCTTTCTCACTTGCTTCCCAGTTTTTTCGCGCACAGGAAAAACAACATACTGCAATCAATGCGATGACAACTAACTTCTTCATGGTTTCTTTTTTATTCTCTTCAATTAGTGTTCTCTCCAAACTCAAAAGTAGGCGAGAACCATTCAAAAGGTATGAAGAAATGTTTAGAATTGGTAGTCAAATCGTTAATGCATAGTGCTCATTTGTTAATCTACAACTTTAAAAATTGACATATTGTTTTGGTTTATTGGTTGTTATAGTCATGGTGTTAAAGTTGAGGGAAATATATTTTTGTATGATAAAGGATTTTGAAGTCATAATGAAAATCACAGTAAAGAGTTCATCTCTTTTTATATTTTTGCAGAATGAATTTTTACTCGTACGTCATATACAATCAGGAGCATCACCGTTTTTACTACGGATTTTGCCAGAATCTAAAAAAAACCGAGATTGCCCACAATGAGGGGAAAGTAGAAGTAACCAAAGGCCTCGCCGGTTGGGTAATTCTTTACAACGAAGGTTTCGCTAGTAAACAAGAGGCCATTCGCCGAAGTCGGTTTTACCGAAGCGTTGCAGGCCAGCGATACCTGAAAAAGATTCTTAATTTTTAGATTTCAACAATCAATCGTTAATAATCTGTCTGACAATGCACAATAAGCCGCATTGCTTTTTCGTATTTTTGAAGATCAAAACAATTAAAAAAATAGTCATGAAAAAAATAATGGTTGCCGTTCTAGCCCTGGGAGTATTATCATCAGGATGTAAGGTTTTTGAAAAACTTAAAAAGGATGATGGACAAACCACCGATACCATGCAAGAAGATACTCAAGCAAAAGTATTTTCAGTGCCAGCCACAACTTCTGAGGTGAGAGAAAATCCTACTTCGGATCGAATGTATGAAGAGCCCGAAGAAACGGAAAAACCAGTACGTGTTCAGAGTGAGACATTTACATTTGCTCAGAAAGAAGATCAGATAAAAAATGAAAGCAGCACTTACTTTGTAATTATTGGAAGTTTTAGCAGTAACGAAAATGCCAATCGTTATAAACAAGAGTTAATCCCGCAAGGGTTTAACCCCATTGTTTTGCACAGCGAAACCGGGTATTACCGGGTTTGTGTTAACTCGTTTAACGAAGAGCTTGAAGCAAGAAAACGGGTTCATCAAATCAGAAATAATTACCCCAAATATGCCGACACTTGGTTGCTGATTAAAAAATAATCGAACGATAGAACCGTTCACGTTTAGACTTGGGACTAATGGTATTTGATTGTACGGCAAGTAATAATTTGCGACAACACTTCTGTTAATCCCAGGTTTTTTTGTCGCCCAACGATCTATATTCTTGTACCAAAATCTCAATGCGATCCAGCCGGCGTCAAATTTTATTCAGCACCACCCCCAAAAAAATAAGTCTCCTCACAGGTATGTAAATATCAGCTAGACTAACAAGTGACTCAATTTTTGAGGATTGCGCAATTAAGTTGGGTTGTGATTTTAAAATTTTGATCGTCTCTTATTAGATCATAGACGGAACTTGCAGTAATTTTTCGGCTGCTTGCTCCAGTTTCCCATTGTCCTTGGCAAAGCATACACGCAGGTAACTCTGGCTGGTCTTCTCATGATAAAAAAAAGAAGCAGGAGTTGTTCCAATACCAAAATCCCTGGCTAGCTGTTCAGCAAAAGCAAAATCTGGCTCATCTGAAAGCTGGGAGTAATCCAACAGTTGAAAATAACCACCTTGTGCATAAACAATGTCGTAAAGGCTACCTTCCAGCAAGCGGTTAAAATAATTTCGTTTACCCTGAAATAATTCTGAAACTTCTTCAAAATTTTGATTTATAGGCAGGTAGTCAGCCAGTGCATACTGCAAGGGTGTATTCACATTGTAAATTTGAATTTGCTGCATTTTACGAAATTCGCGCATGAGTTTCTCAGGAGCCAAACAGTATGAAATTCCCCATCCATTGATGTTATAAAGCGGGCCAAAAGATGAGATGATAAAACTTCTTTCTACCAGCTTATCATAGCGGGCGACACTTTGGTGAACTTGATTATCAAAAATGATGGACTCAAAGATTTCATCGCTCAAAACGATAATATTTGTTCCATTGGTAATTCGCTGTAACTGGAAAAGGTCGTTCTCTGACAAAACAGCTCCCGAAGGATTATGAGGCGAATTTAAAATGATCATCCGGGTTTTGGACGAAACCATTTTACGGAGTTCTTCCCAGTCAATTTTAAATGATGGAGCCTTTAACTTAACGTAAACAGGTCGACCACCGTTTAAAATAATCGAGGGTGCGAACGACTCAAAGGCCGGTTCAAACACAATGACCTCATCATCATCTTTTATGATTGAACTGATCGCTGTATAAATAGCCTGTATTGTTCCTGCAGTAATGGTAATTTCGGTATGTGGGTTAAACTTCTGAGCATACTTCTTCTCAACCATATCGCTAATGGCTTTTCTCAAAGGAAGAACGCCCTCTAGAGGTGCATAGTTATTAAAACCATTATTGAAATATTTAGTCGCCAGATCAATCAATTGCTGAGGACAACTAAAATCTGTCTTTCCAACAGCCATATCAATAGCTCCGGATTCTTCGATTAGTTTGTTAATCGAGGAAAAAACACTTGAACTCGTATTGGGTAATTTCGATTGCACCATAATTAAGCAGTGAGTTTGCAAAAATAACAAAAGTGGTGATAGTCCATCGAGAGTATGTCTAAAATTACGGAATTAATTCAAACCAATCAATTACTCCATAACTTCTTTTAAAACAACTAATGATTTTAAGTTTGAAGAGATATCCAGATGAATTTGATAGTACTTTATCAACTGGTCTAATAAGATAGTCCGCTGATGTTTATCGATTAAAAGTTGTTCAATTTTACCTAAATCGAATTGAAATAATTGTTTGAAGTTTCCAGCCGTTTCGGCATTCATATATTGGTTATGCAAAGGTTCGGAGACGGAAAAAGCAGCCGATTCCAGATCAAAAAAGACCGTACTGGCATGCTCCGGTTTCTGCGGCGCAACACCTAAAAAACGGGAGAGATGAAACAAAAATGCAAGATGAAAATTCGCGATTCCGTCCTTCTTCATATCCAACAAAGCAATGGCATGATATAGAAAGTCGAATAACTCAGGATTGGCTTCTTCTTCTTTGAGACACTTAAGCAGAATTTCAGCCAAAAAAATAGCCTGCGAACTTTTTGCAATGTCAAAAGGAATATGTTCAAAGGGGATACTAAGTTTTACATCCTTCAAGCGTTGCAAATTACGCCCCGGTCGATAGTAAACTTCCAAATCTAACAGAAATAGTGGTTGGAAAAGACTTTTCCTCATCGTAGCCTTCTTTTTACGAACGCCATTGATCAGGTATGACTGATTGCCAAATTTTTCGGTGTAGATCCGGGCAATGATGCTCGTTTCAGAATAATTAATGTGATGCAAAAAGATGCCTCGGGTTTTTTCCAGCACGGTTCTATTTCTGTTAGTGAATGAAAAGAATCTTAGTAGTGAATGTTTCCTCACCAGATTTATCGTTTCCGAAAACGACATAAACACCCGTACTAACTCGGTTGCCATTCAGGTTTTTACCATCCCAAATAGCTTGCCCACCCAGCGAGGTGGTTTTATAAATCAGGTTTCCACTTATGTCCGTTATTCTCACATCGGTATCAGCCAACAATCCGGTAATAACAATATCCCCGTCGTAATCTTCGCGAACGGGATTGGGAAAGGCATACACATCAGCATAATCGTCAGTACCAACTGTTGCCTCACCACGGTATGAAATAATACCTTCGGGTGTTCCGAAAAACACCTCCCCACTTTCCGGATTGATGGCTATACTTTGAATGGTGTTCGATAGTAACGGGCTGTTATCTACTGTAAAATTGAGCAATTCTTTGTCGCCGTTCTCTGAGACCAGATACACACCGGAGTTTGATGTCCCGAACCACTTGCGGTTTGCCCCATCCACCGCAATCGCAGTCACCTTTTCCGTTCGTAACAAGGCGTGAAAAATACCATCATTCAAGTCCAGGGTAGGCGGTGTTGCATAAAAAGTACTTTCGTCCCAAATATCCTCGGGATTATAAAAAACGGCGACTCCGTTGGAAGCACCGATCCAGATAGCACCGTCATGATCCTTGGCAATCGAATAAATATCACTCATCCGGTTAATTTCTTCCACCGTGCCATTGGTGAAGTAAGTTGTTAATTTTAGGTGTCTTCCATCTGTTCCATCACTTTTTCGAACAAAAATGTCATTGCCCCGCGGTAAAACAATCCATTTATCATCATTGCCAGTAATAACAATATCACCAACAACTGTATTATCAACTCCGGGGAACTGGAACGATTCCCAGGTTCCATCTGTTTTATAAACCGACAGAGGTTCTCCAACTTGGGAGTTGGTAACCCACAGGTTATTTTCTGAATCGAAAGCCATTCCTCCTATTCTCACATACGCCGAAGCAGAATCTTCGGGGATCGCAGTTTGTAAGGTACTGTTGAACTGATCGTGCCGATCGACATACTCTCGGCCTTGCATCTCAACTACCCCAAAGCCCCAGGTTCCAACAAATATATGATCGGGGTCGGCCGGGTCGGCTACAACATTTACAATATCTTCAAATGCTTCAAATTCATCGTGCGTCTTTCGATTAAAAACACTCCAGCTTCCATCGCGAAATAACTGGAGCTGCGGAGCCTTATCCAGATTGCCCCAAAGACTAGAACGGCCACCGGTTGTCACCCATAAATCGGAACCATTGGTCGTCATAGAAAACACCTGATTATCAATAGGACCTTGAGGTGTAATCTGCTCATAGTCTCCGCCCGTTTTTTTAACTAATCCTTCGTTATTATCCGCCAGCCAAACAGCCCCATCTTTGTCGTAGTATCCCTGAGCAACGACAATGTCATATACTTTTCTGTTCGGATAATTGTAGTCGATGACATCTTCAACCAGTTGTTCATTTTCATCGTAAATACCCACGAATCCGCCTTGCGAAATAACAATTCGGTCGTCACATACCTGCATGTCAATCACCTTATCAACTGTTCTCAAATAAGCAGTCCAGTTATCCCCTGATCCTTTATACAACTCATGTTTACCGCCTGAAGCATTGTAATAGCAGGCAATTACTGAGTTACCTAAAAAACCAAGTTGGGTAAATTCTTCATCGGCATGAGGTATTGTTTCAATCCGAGTCCAATTATTGAAATTCTGCAAGCTTGGCTCATTCGCATCAGCTTTAAAAATGCCCTCTTTGGTAGCTGCATAGAAAAACTCACCATCATAGGTCACTGCATTTACAACAACCGGAGATCCGTTTTCGCCAATGTAGTAGGTATCTTTTATCTCCCTCTTATCCAGATTCACAGCAACAATGCCAAACCCACACGACAAATAGGCTGTTGATCCAACAACCAGAACGTTGTAGATATTCTTGTCTCCCTGAATTTGTTTTCGCTTAATATCAGAAAGATTGAAAATCTCATTCTCATAAATCAAATCGAGGTTGCTGTTTTCATAGGCCAGAACAACGACACTATTTTGCTCGCCAAACGCCATTGCCCTTGGCGAAACATCTGACAATCCATTGATTTGATTCAACTTTCGGATGCTGTTATCGGTCTGGTCGTAAATAAAAAGTCCTCCGGTAGTGATGCAATACGCTTTAGTATCGTTGACAATTACTTTTTGAGCTGAATAATAAGATAAGTGCCCCATCCACTTGCCAACTCCAACCTGAGCAGAAAGCCCAAATGAAAGTAAAACAAACAGGCACAGAATATTAAATCGTATCATAAATCTGAGTTCAATGTTTTCAAATAGTTAGCCAGTTTTTGAACAGCACGCCCACGATGGCTGATGTTATTTTTTTGTTTCGCATCCATTTCCGCAAAAGACTGGCGGTATCCTTCCGGTTGAAAAATCGGATCGTAACCAAAACCTTCTTCGCCTTGTTTAGCTTTCAGAATATCGCCATCAACAACCCCTTCAAACTGCTCTTCCCGGCCATCAATAACAAGTGAAATTACGGTTCTAAAACGAGCTTTCCGGGTTTTTATTTCTTTTAGCTGATCAAGAACTTTCTTCATATTGGCAACAGCATCCTTTTCTTCACCGGCATACCGGGCCGAATACACTCCGGGAGCTCCGTTCAATGCTTCAATTTCCAGACCGGTATCGTCGGCAAAACAGTTGTAGCCATACTTGTTGTAAATGAAAAACGATTTTTCAGCAGCGTTTCCCTCCAAGGTTTCCTTGGTTTCCGGTATTTCTTCTTTACAATTAATTTCCGCTAAACTGAGCAACTGAATTTGTCCTCCCAGTATCTGCTGAAGTTCTTTTAGTTTGTGTGGATTATTGGTAGCAAAAACAAGTTTCATGTGATTATAATTATTTATTCTTAAAGGCATCGTATGGAACTCGCTTATAATCTTCTTCCTTTTTGCAAGAATTTTTATATGCTCGTTTCATAATGCGATTCAAAAGTTTGGGCAAGTATTTTGATCGGAAATCGATCGGAATGAATTGCCTCATTTATTTGTAATTAAATTTAAAACACTCAAATTTACAAAAACCTACCAATGACCAATGCAGAAATTATTGATATGCTGATTCAAAACCGAAAAAGTTAGCTGCACGCTAGCGCAAGACAATGGAATTGGTTAATTTCCCTTTGGGGGAACAGGCTCAACCATTCATTTTTTTTGTGTCCCGAACAAAACACCGGTCTTTCCGTTTTTAATTATATTGCTTTTCAAGGCAATTACCGGGAAAGGTATACTGAACGAAATTTGGACCAATTAACGATCTTCCGCGCAATTTTGGCTACTGACCATTTCTGAAGCTCTTTTATTGTCAGTTAGCTTAATGGTTGTTTTCGTTGGCGGTTTGGTTGAGTCCAAATTAGCTCCGGGCGAAAATTTTTCGACACGGCCTATTGCCGACATGCTTGTTGGAAGTGCATTAACCATTCTTCCGAAGAATGAGTCACCTTAAAAAAACGAATTATGCGCATCGGATTTAAGTTTATCAAAACAAGGCTGTCCAATAATTGGGAAGCGATCCACACTAGCTTTTGGTTTATTCCATCATTGATGTTACTCTCCTCCATTGTAGCCGCATTATTCATGATTGCCATGGATAAGACGATTGATGTTGACTCTTCTTCGGTGTCGCCAATCCTGTTTGATGTGGGACCAGAAGGAGCACGTTCGGTATTGGCTACAATTGCCGGATCGATGGTGACTGTAGCCGGTGTTGCCTTTTCTATTACTATTGTTGCACTTTCTCTGGCTTCCTCGCAATTTGGTCCTCGGTTGTTGCGCAATTTTATGAAGGATGTCGGGAATCAAGTCGCACTTGGAACATTTATCGCTACCTTTATTTACTGCCTGATTGTGCTTCGTTCCATTTATGCTGGTGAAGAACATGCTTTTGTCCCGGTGCTATCTGTTAACTTTGGTGTTCTGCTGGCCATTGGCAACGTGGGTATGTTCATCTATTTTATTCACCATGTAGCTACCTCAATTCAAGCTGACCAAGTCGTTGCGAATGTATATCATGAATTGGATAATCGAATCGATCTGTTATTCCCCAATACCATTGAAGACCCAAAAAATGAAGATAAAGCATTAGATGTTGAGAATGAAAAACAAAAATATACAGGCACATACACGATTAATGCCCAAAGAAGCGGATATTTGCAAGCGATTGATCATGAGAGACTTATTGAGGCCGCTCAGGAAAACGATTGTCTGGTTGATTGTCAGTATCGCCCGGGTGATTTTATCGTTCAAGGAAATCAATTCGTAACGGTAAAAAGCATGAATCAATTCGACGATGAATTCCAGAGCCATATCGGAAGTCTATTTATTATCGGAGCGAAAAGAACTCCGGAACAAGATGCGGAATTTGCTATTCATCAGTTGGTTGAAGTGGCTATCAGGGCGCTATCTCCTGGAATAAATGATCCGTATACAGCGCTCACCTGCATTGATCATTTGGGATCAATTTTATGCAAACTGGTCAACCGAAAATTTCCTTCTCCCCACTTAAAAGATGAAGAAGGCCGATTACGCGTCATACTAAAAACAACATCGTTCACAAGCATAACGAATACTGCTTTCAGTCAAATCAGACAATATGGAAGCAGTCATGTTTCAGTATTAAAACGACTTTTAGAAACCCTAATAACGATGGCCACCCTTGCTCAACAAGAAGAACAGTCAGCGGTTATTCAGCATCACGGCGAAATGATTGAACGGGCAGTGCGGAAGTTTGTCTCCGAGAAGGATGACCAGGAAGAGATAATCTTCCACTACCGTGAATTGATGCACGTTTTAGATCAAGAAAACTGACGTTACTGTGGCAAATATTCATCAGCCCCAAATCAAAACCATACACTAAGCCTGAAAAATCTAAAAACGAAAAAAAGGTTGCCGGGAAGCAACCTCATTTGGGAATAGTTTCAAAAAAGAGAACGGGAAGGTCGAGAATAATCCTGTTAATCTGAAATCATCAAGAATTAACAGACTCACTTTCGTATGATATTAAAATTTCTTTTTATAATTTTAATTGTCAATCATTTTTATGTTGACCTTCCCGAAATTAAGGGTCTTGTTTTATCTTTATATTACGACTGAATTATAATAGCATCAACCTATTGTTAACCAAAAGCCAAGGTATATTAACTAAACCTTTCTGAAATATTTGAGTCACCGCAATTGTTTAAAATGCCGTTAAACCTGAATTATATAAATGCACTCCTGGAGCTCTTCTATCCCCACCTTTGCTTGGTTTGTGGGGAAAAGCTAATTGCAGATGAAAACTACATTTGCTTAAAATGCCTACTACATGCTCCACGCACTAATTTCCATTTAGAGCCTGAAAACCGAATGGAAAAAGTTTTCTACGGTCGTGTTCCAATCGAAAGAGCTACCGCCTTTTTTGAATTTAAAAAAGGGAGCAACTATCAAAAGATTCTTCATCATCTAAAATACAAGGGTATGAAAGAATTGGGTGAATTTATGGGGAGTCGGTTTGCCGGGGAAATCAAAGATTCCAACTTCACTCAACATATCGATCTGATTTGTCCGGTCCCTCTTCATCCGCGCAAAGAGCGAAAAAGAGGCTACAACCAAAGCTATCATCTGGCTAAAGGACTCTCTGATGTTTTGCAAATTCCGATTGAAAATGATACCCTCGTCAGAAAGACGTTTTCCAGTACACAAACCCGAAAAACCCGCTATGAACGTTGGGAAAACGTAGAAGATATATTCCAGGTTATCAGCCCGGCAAACTTTACAAATAAGCATATTTTACTAATTGACGATGTTGTCACGACCGGAGCCACTTTAGAGGCCTGTGCTGCCACGATTATAAAAAGCTGCGACTGTAAAATAAGTCTGCTAACGCTGGCCATTGCCTAATCCGGGAAAACAATACCCCTCTTGCTATTAATTTTCAATCCCATTATAAATTGCTTGTCCACGTTGTACTTCCATTACAGCAAAAAAGCCGAGTCCACCATTGCTTATATTTCCTTTAGGATTGGCCGATGGTCCGCTAAACATGGGAACCTTTTCGCCAGTTTCAAGATCTACTGCCGCAATAAAATCGTAATATTCCTTCGTAATTCCAGCCATTTCCAGCATAACGGTATCTCCTTGCTCTAGAAACTCTCCATTCTCTTTGTCAAAATACTGAACAATAGGGCCGTTGATCTCATTTCCGTTAAAAAAACGATCATCCGCCGTCCAATAATTATGAATAGAGTCAGTATAAAGCACCCCGTTTTTGTAGACTTTGAACAAGTAGTAATCTTCAGTTTCCGCAGGATCTTTACTATAAAGTCCCACTTCCCAGCCTTCCCAGCTGGCATTATACGCAACCGCAACGCCCTGAACCGGAGCTGAAGCTTTCATTTCGGTTTCGGCCTCATAAGTTTCCAGTTGACCATCTCCATTCACATCAACACCGGAAACTGTTAATTTGTAATGCGCACCAACCACTCCTCTATAGTCCTTTGGTGTTAAATAGATTCCCTGTCGATCTGTATCTTCAGTTAGCTGAATGGTTTGAAAATCATTTTCAATAGTAAGCACAGCTCCGGAAACCATTTCCGGAGACTGATTACTAAAATAGGGTGCTGATTTCCCCAACCAGACTTCGTGTGCTTTTACTTCGTTGGTTATTTCTGCAAAAACAACCAAGTGATGCTCCCCAGCCTCTTCCAGGTCAATATCTACACGTTCGGTGCATGATTGTACCAAAACAATTAAAAAAACGATTGAAAATATATATTTGAATGGCATGATGTTTAGAATTTAAAGTTGTAAGTAACTGCCGGAATTATCGGAAACAAATAAGTTTTCTCAGCATACGTTTCATTAGGGTTTTCTTCATCCTGAACAAAATTTAGTGCCCAGGTATTCTTTTGGTTGTAAACATTATAAATTGAAAAAACCCACTCGCCATTCCATGGTCTTTGTTTCCTGTTTCTAGATTGAAGTGTCAGTGATAAATCGAGTCGGTGATAATCATCATAACGGGCGCCATTTCGTTCCGAGTAATACGGGATAATTGTACCATTAACCTCGTAGCGCTGCACGGGCAAAGTAATCGGCTGACCAGTTGAATACACCCAGTTGGCCGACAATGAAACACGTTTGCTTAGTTGATGATTGAGTACCACACTTAAATCGTGCGTTTTATCAAAAGGTGCGGAGTAAGTTTTCCCATCATTAATTTCAGGAATCTTTCGCTCCGATCTGGACAAAGTGTAGCCGATCCATCCGGTTAATTTCCCTTCGGTTTTTTTTACTAAAAACTCGGTTCCATAAGCCTTTGCCTTTCCAACCCGGAGTTCTCCTTCTAGGTATTTGTTGAGCAACAATTCTGCATGATCTGCAAAATCAATGGTATTTTTCATGTCTTTGTAATATGCCTCAACAGAAAGCTGGTAAACGCCATTCTGTAAATTCCGGAATATCCCCAATGCAAACTGATCGGCAACTTGTGGCTTCACATTTGGACTCGCCGGGAACCAAATATCCAGCGGGCTGCCTGCCGACGTGTTCGTAGCCTGCTGAATGGTTTGACGAGATCGGTTGTAGTTGAATTTAAACGACCAGTCCTTTGCAAATAAGTAGTTTACCCCAAAACGCGGTTCCAATCCCCAATAGTTTTTATACACCTCTCCTGAATTGTAGACTGTGGAATCAACCACCTCGTAACTGTTGTCAAAGTCGTATACTGTTCCGTCGCCGATATTCTGAAAAAGTGAAGCTCGGATTCCATACTTGAATACCAGTTTGTCGCCTATTTTATGCTGGTGCTCTAGATAAGCAGCATGCTCCAGAGCATAATTCTTGCCAATAATGTATTCGCCAAATATGGACTGATCGCCAACGCCCATAGCTGCACCAGGATTAAATGTGTGATGAGAGCTTTGTAGCCCAAACTTCAGCGAATGCTCGGGTGTGATGTAATAACCAAAATCAGCTTTCAAGCCAATATCTTCTAAATCTGATTCCCAAAGCCAGGATTCAGGTTCATCTTCTGCGGTGCCTAATTCATAGTCGTAGCGGCTCCAAACGGTCGTCAGATTCATAAACAATTTTTGATTGAAAATATGGTTCCACCGGGCAGTGAAGGTTTTGTTCCCGAAACCCATTCTGAAAAAGGAACTCTTCATCACATCACGACCAAGATATCCACTAACATAGAGGCGGTTATTATCGTTTAACCGGTGAGTCAATTTCATGCTGGCATCGTAAAAATACAAACGGCTGTCACGCACATCTTCATCCGACGACAATGGCAAAAACAGATCCATATACGTTCGTCGCCCCGACAACAGCATGGTGGTTTTATCCTTTTTCAGCGGGCCATCAATTGTTAAACGACTTGAGATAGTACCAATTCCTCCTGCCCCTTCAAATTTTTTCGAGTTACCATCTTTCATTCGCACATCCAAAAGCGACGATAAGCGACCACCATATTGCGATGGCACGTCACCTTTGTACAATTTCAAATCCTTGATGGCGTCATTATTAAATACCGAAAAGAAACCCATCAGGTGCGAAGCATTGTAGACTGTTGCTTCATCAAGTAAAATCAGGTTCTGATCAGGACTTCCTCCTCGAACACTAAAGCCGGAACCACCCTCGGAAGTGGCCTGAACTCCCGGCAATAACTGGATGGCTTTAATCAGGTCAACCTCACCCATTAATGCCGGAATCGATTTAATGGTATGGGGCTGAAGTTTTTCTACTCCCATTTCAACTTGCTTGATATTTTGGTCGCGGCGCTCTCCTTTAACCTGAATTTCGTCCAATTCTTCTGATGAGGGAGTCAGCTCAATCTCCAAGCGGAGATCTTTAGTCATATCAACCTTCTGCACATAATCTTCATAACCGATATAGCTGCAAATCAACGTGTATGATGCCGGAGTAATTGAAAGGGAATAAAAACCATAACTATTACTGATCGTGCCAACTCCCAATTCCTTAATTAATACGGACGCCCCGATCAGGCTTTCACCACTTTCAGAATCGAGAATATGACCACTGATAATCTTTCGATCAGCTTTGTCGTCTTCGTCAGCATGTGCATAGTACAGCCCCACTGCACCTTGCAATACAGCAACTAAGAGAAGTAATTTTCTGAACATTTTCTAATTGTTTTCAGTTGTTTGTTTCCAGCTTTCTCTATAAGACAACCTTAATACCCAAACGTTGCAGTTTTTTTGTCAAAAAAATGAAATAAATGCAGGAAGTTGCTACTGCAAAGCTCCGAAAATAACCAAATTCAGCGACCTAGCCGACAGTACAAACCAGTACTTATTACATTGCTATATTGATCATCCAGCCAATAGAAAACAGCTTGGCCCGGCAAATCGCGAATGGGAAGAACAGAATAGGCAAGTCTTAAATCAAGTGCTAGGCGGTCAGTAAGGTCATATCGCATGCCAACAAAAGCCTGAAAATCGAAAGCGTTGAATTTCCGTTGTTCAACTTCCGGAATTTCACCATAATTGTCCAGTTCTTTGCTGTGCACCAGGTATCCGGCCGATAGTCCTGCCAAGATTGAAATATGATCGCTTGTTCGATACCCCAAAGAGAAAGGTACTTCAGCATAGCCCAAACGCATGATATATTTTTCAAGATCTTCTTGTTGCACATTGGTGGTTTTATTCGATGGATTTTTGCGGCTTCCTTTTTGCGAGTACTTAATTTCCATTCCAAAGAATAAGTCCCGACTGAAATCCCGCATCACATAACCACCTAGTAATATGCCGGGTTTGCGATAACCATTGGTGTTATCTCCCGAAACCTGAGCCGCATTAAATCCACCCAAAACCCCACCTTCAAAGCGTTGTGCCCGAAGCGCAAAAACCGTCAGGGCAAATAGTACAACAAGTAAAATTCTTCTCACGTTATTTCAATTTTTTAAGTTTCTCTTTCAGAATAGATACACCAAGTCCAGCTTTCTCCTCAATAAATTCTATTCCATTTCGATGAACGGGCGGACGCTCGGGATCAACCACAAAAATTGGAACTCCATCTTGAGTGTAATGTACTAATCCGGCAGCTGGATATACATTGAGCGAAGTACCGACCACCACAAAAATATCGGCTTCCTTCACTAGTGGCATGGCCTCATCCATAGCCGGAACCATTTCGCCAAACCACACAATATGTGGACGAAGCTGAAAGCCTTTTTCACAGGTGTCGCCAAACTTCAACTCCCAGCTATCTAAATCATAGATTAAGTCATCGTAACGTGTACTTCGCACTTTTTTCAGTTCGCCATGTAAATGCAACACTTTCGAGCTCCCCGCCCGCTCATGCAAATCGTCAACATTCTGAGTAATAATTTGTACGTCAAAATCTTTTTCCAGTTCGGCTAAGCCAATATGTCCCAAATTTGGCTTGCACCCATATAGTTGCTTTCGCCGATCATTATAAAATTTCATGACCAATTCCGGATTTTTGTGCCATGCCTCAGGAGTAGCCACCTCGGTAACATCATATTCTTCCCATAAACCTCCCATATCCCGAAAAGTTCGGATTCCACTTTCCTGGCTCATCCCGGCACCGGTCAATATCACTAATTTCTTTTTCATGAATATTGTTTTTTTTGTTTTAAAGATAATTTATTCAAGCTGAAAAAAGAAAGATAGTACTCTTGGCATCCACGTAGTTTGAAATCCAATTACTTTTCAACAGGCTTCATCAATTCAACTCTATTTTTCTACTTTTGTGGCTATGATCGACCAGTCAACAGTTGACCGCATAATGGATGCCGCAGAGATTACAGAAGTAGTTTCGGAGTTTGTAAGCTTAAAGCGCCGGGGAACTAACCAGCTTGGGTTATGCCCGTTTCACAACGAGAAAACTCCATCGTTTATGGTATCTCCTGCGAAAGGTATTTTTAAGTGTTTTGGTTGCGGAAAAGGAGGCAATTCTGTGAACTTTATCATGGAGCACGAATCCCTTTCGTACCCTGAAGCGTTGAAGTGGTTGGCCAAAAAATACCATATTGATGTAAAAGAAGAGGAAGAAACGGAAGCACAGAAGCAGCTCAAAGACGAGCGCGAAAGTATGATGATTGTTTCGGCTTTTGCTCAGAAATATTTTACCCGGTTTGTGTGGGAAGAAAATGAGGGTCGAACGATTGGGCTCAGCTATTTGCGCGAGCGGCAGTTGCAGGATAACATCATTAAAAAGTTTGAGCTGGGCTATTGTCCGGATGGGAAAGATAAGTTTACCCAAGCGGCACAAAGACAAGGATACCAGATGGAATTCCTCGAAAAAACGGGACTGACTATCAAGCGCGATGATTGGGTGCGCGACCGATTTGCCGGCCGTGTGATGTTTCCGATTCATAACGTAGCCGGCCGCGTGATTGCCTTTGGTGGACGAACACTGAAGGATGATAAAAAAATAGCCAAATACCTGAACTCGCCGGAGTCAGATATTTATCACAAAAGCCGGGTGCTATACGGTATCTTTCAGGCCAAGCGTGAAATCACCAAGCAGGACAAGTGCTATTTGGTTGAAGGATACACCGATGTGTTGGCCTTTCATCAGGCTGGGATTGAAAATGTGGTTGCTTCGTCAGGAACGGCATTAACTTCTGATCAAATTCGATTAATCAAGCGTTTTTCACCTAACATTACCATTATTTACGATGGGGACGAAGCCGGAATTAAGGCGTCACTCCGCGGAATTGATCTGGTGCTGGAAGAAGGGTTGAATGTCAAAGTGCTGCTACTTCCCCAAGGTGAAGATCCTGACTCGTTTTCAAGATCGATGAGCTCAACGGAACTTCAGGAATATATCGAAAAAAATCAAACGGACTTCATTCGTTTCAAAACAAATTTGTTATTAAAAGACGCTGATAACGATCCGGTAAGCAAAGCCCGGCTGATTAATAATATTGTTCATTCGATATCGGTAGTTCCTGACGCAATCACCCGATCGTTATACATTAAAGAGTGCAGCAGTCTGATGGATGTTGAAGAAAACATCTTGTATACCGAGATTCGCAAGATGATGCAAAAAGAGTCCGAGGAGGTTCGACGGAGGGAATACCGCGATAAGGCAGCACAGCAGCGACAGCCTGCGCCGCCACCCACTCCGAAGGTTATCAAAAACCTGTGCGAAATTGAAGAACGAGAGATTTTGCGAATATTGATGAAGTACTTCCACACTGAAGTTTTTGAAGAAGAAGGCGAAAACCCCGAAGAAAAATTTTCTATTTCAGTTGGGCATTTTGTGCTCAGCGAACTTGAGAACGATGGCCTGTATTCAGATAACGAGCTAATCAATCAGTTTCTGGACTTTTTCAGGGAAAATCTGGACAACAAGAAATTTAATCCAAGCCAGTTTTTTACCCACCACCAGGATCAGCGAATCAGTCAAATGGCCAGTGATTTGATTTCAGAAAAATACACTGAAAGCAAACGATGGGCGAGAGGGGGTGCTTTTGTTGAAGCAGAAGATGAAATTCTGGATTTATTGGTTCCCAAAATCGTTCAGGAATATAAACTGCGTAAGGTGAAAAATATGCTTTCGGATCTCGAAAAAGGCATCCATCTGGCAGCTACCGACAACGACATGGAGAAAGTCATGACGATTCAGAACCAATATCTCAATCTAAAAAAAGTGGAAAAACACCTTTCCATTCAACTTGGAAACCGAACGATTACCCGTTAAAGAAAAGATATGAGAACCCTGTTTATTGAAAATCGAGAAGAGATCGACAAAGTAATAAGAGCATGCAAAACCTGCTTTGTTGCCATGTCTGATGATGACCGGCCGTATGTATTGCCGATGAATTTCGCCTTGGAAGATGACACTATCATATTACATTCGGCACAGAAAGGTCGCATGTGGGAGACGATTAAAAAGAATCCCAACATCTGTATTAACTGGACATTGGGCGAAGAACTTGCCTGGCAAGATGTGAGTGTTGGATGCAGTTATCGTGTTAAATCAAAATCGGTGGTTGTTGAAGGAGAAGTTGAAATTGTTGACGATTATGATGAAAAATACCGTCTGCTCAAGATTGTAATGGCTCAATACAGCAACCGCGAATTTAAGTTTAGCAAACCTGCTGTTGTTAATGTTGGCATTATGAAAGTGCGCATTAAAAACATAAAAGGAAAAGTTTTTGGAGCCAAAGCAGTAACTCCCTGGAATCAAAAAGAGGACTGATGAAGAATTGGGCAAATCAATAGATCTTGTTACTTTTACTTCAATTCATCCAAATGAAAAACAAGCTATGATTTTTGTGACAGGAGGTACCGGATTGGTTGGATCACATTTGCTATTTAACCTGCTGAATTCAGGTAAAAAGGTGCGCGTTTTAAAAACGTCCGACCAGCCATGTTAAAGGGGTGAAGAAAGTTTTTTCGTACTACAGCGATCAATCCGAAGAGCTATTCAGCCAAATTGAATGGGTTGAAGGAGATATTCTGGATTACCATAGTCTGGAAAATTTGCTTGTTGGAGCCACTGAAGTCTATCACTGTGCCGCTATCGTATCTTTTCATGCGAACGACCGCGACAGCATGCTCAATAATAACGTAAAAGGAACTGCCAACCTGATTAATGCGGCCATCCATAACAAGGTTAGAAAGTTCGGTCACATCAGCTCTATTGCAGCCTTGGGAAGAACGCAGGATGGTAGCGAAATAAACGAAGAAACTTATTGGATTCCTTCGAAACAAAAATCGGGCTATAGCCTGAGTAAGTTTTTTTCGGAGATGGAAGTTTGGCGCGGCATTGAAGAAGGGCTTGACGCGGTGATTGTAAACCCATCGATAATCCTCGGGCCGGGAAACTGGGATATTGGCAGCCCCAAGCTTTTTCAAGCAATTGGGAAAGGACTAAAATATTACACCAAGGGAGAAACCGGATTTGTTGATGTTCGCGATGTTGCAACAGCAATGGTTCAGCTCATGAACGATAACAACTTTAACAACACCAAAAACCAACGGTTCATCCTGAATGCCGGCAATATGAGTTATCAGAATTTTTTCAATAAAATAGCTGACAATTTGCAAAAGCCGCGCCCAAGAACTTTCGCTTCCGATATGATTCTACAAGTTGCCTGGCGTGCTGCGCGGGTAGCCAGTTTTTTCTCGGGGAAACGCCCGCAAATTACAAAAGAAGCAATTTCGGGATCTAACCGAATCAACCATTACAACGGAGATAAAATTCAAAAGACAATTGATTTTCATTACCGCAATTTAGATACGACCATTGCTGACATTGCGCATCTTTTTCAGAAAGATATTATATAAAAAAAACGGGAGCTCAGCTGAGCTCCCGTTTTTTTTATATATCGGTTTTAATCAATCGTACTATTCAACTTCCTTCCAAACCAAAGCACTAGCACCAACAATTGCAGCGTCTCCAGGTTTTAACTCTGAAGGCAGAACTTTAATCTTGCCACTAAAGATTGGCAATAAGTGTTCCTCCAGGCTCGCTTTTGTTGGTTTAAAAATGTACTCACCTGCTGCTGTTGGCCCACCAAATAAGAAAATTGCTTCAGGACTCAAGTGATGAACGGTATCCGCCAATCCTTGTCCCAACCATTTCCCGGTTTGCTCAAAAACCTCTAAGGCCACTTTATCTCCTTTCTCGGCAGCATCAAAAATCATTTTAGAGTTTAACTCATTAAACGATTTATCAGCCAACAAGCTATCTGTGGCGTTGTCGCGAACCATAATTTCAAAAGCAGTACGCTTCATACCTGGTGCAGAACAATAGGCCTCCAAGTGTCCTTTAGCGGTACAGCCACACAAACGACCACCCGGTATCAAGGTTGTGTGTCCACACTCTCCAGCAAAACCATCATGTCCGTAAACCAAGTCGCCATTAATAACTACGCCACTTCCCACTCCTGTTCCAAGGGTGTACATGACAAAGTTTTTCATGCCTTTAGCTCCGCCATAGATCATTTCGCCAATAGCTGCTGCATTCGCATCATTAGTCAGCGCTAAAGCTTTCATTTCGGGGAAACTTTTACGCATAAGCTTAACAAAATGAACAACTCCTTTAAAAGATAGATTTGGAGCATATTCAATTGTTCCATTGTAATAATTACCATTTGGAGCACCGATACCAATTCCTAAAATATCAATATCGTCATTCATCAGTTTCACCGACTTAATCAACTCTTGAATAGCAACAGTTAATTCATTGATGTATTTGTCGATATCTCCGTGCGATGGTGTTGAAATTGCGTCTTTAACCATAACCTGGCCCTTGCTGTCAACCACACCAATTGCCGTATTCGTTCCACCAATATCAACACCTATTGTAACTTTTTTTCATCTCATTATAATTTTTAATTTTTATAGTCTAGAGTAACTACTTACTCAACCGGAATATCTGTATTAATGTTTTTGCTTCCAATAACTGCATAAAATAACAGATATCCAAAACAAACCACAATTAACCAGTAACTCGCCTGATAATCAGCTATGTCGGCCAGCCATCCCTGGATTGCGGGAAGGATACCTCCACCAGCTACGAGCACCATAAAAATCCCTGAAGCAGCTGCCAAATATTTACCGAGTCCTTCAACTGCAAGGTTAAAGATACTTCCCCACATGATTGAGGTGCAGAGTCCGACCAATGCAATGAATAAGAATTTAATTGGAACAGGAACAAGGCCAAAACTCAAACCGGCGGTTCCTGATTGAAATGCCGGCATTGAGATCAACGTTCCCTCCGGCCAGAAAATTGCCAACACAATCAAAACGATTCCAAAAAATGAAGTAAAACCTAGCATCTTTCTACTGGAAACAGTGCTTCCAACTGCGGCACCAGTCAAACGACCAACCAACATCAACAACCAGTAAAATCCGACAATTCCACCGGCAATTCCGGCTCCAATTCCCAATCCCGGCGTATCTCTACCGTCAATAATTCTGTTTGAACTTTCGTAGGCTATTTCACTGACAACTTGCATACGATATCCATCAACGCTCGCATTTTTAACATCAAGAGCTGTGATTTCTTCAAGGTACGCTGCATCGGATTGTTGTTTCTCATATTCAGCAATAATTGTTTCAGCCTGGCTTTCCGTAGGAGTTGTCATGTATAAATTGGCAATCCCTGGAGTTCCAACCTCGATCCCTACATATACAAAAATACCTATGGCTCCCAAGACGAAATGACGGAATTTTAAAGCTCCGGACATAAGGCCACCCAGTGACTCTTTGGGTTGGTCGGCATGTGGTTCAGGAATTCGCGTTAGTCGAAGAATAAAAAATACCAGAGCAAAAACAGCCATGGCAATGTAAAGGATCGGATATACATCGGGAATAGAAGCTTTTGTTGCTTCACCAATAAGAATACCTACAAATACCGGGGTAAATGTGGCCATAACTGAGTTGAAAGAACCACCCACTTGGATAAGCTGGTTTCCTTTGTTACCTTCTCCTCCAAGTTTATTTAGCATCGGGTTTACCACAATGTTTAACAAACACATGGAGAATCCCGCGATGAAGGCACCTAGCAAATACACGGTAAAACTTTCAGCGTGTCCTGACAGGTATTGGATGCCAACCCCTACGAACCCAACAACGACAGCAATAAGCGCCGTTTTTTTGTATCCAACTTTTTGAAGTAAAATACCTCCGGGAATACCCATAACGGCATAGGCGATAAAGTTTGCCAAGTTTCCAAGCATTCCCAAACTATTAGAAACATTGAATTGATTTTTCAGTACGATACCCATCGGTGCTGCCAAGTTGGTGACAAATGAGATCATACCAAAAAGTAAAATCATCATAAATATTGGCACTACATAATTCTTCTTACTCTCTTGCATAATTAAGTTAATTAAGGATAATTTTAAATTATTTATTATTATTTAAGTTAATTTTAGTTTGTTAATCGCGCTAGGGGAGAATTCAGGCTTAAAAGAACCAGAAAATACAGAATTATAAACAATAGCATAAAAATCAGCTGTGCTAAAGTGCAGTTTATTAATCGGTTCCATCATGTATTATTTTAGGTTTATTTAAAAAGCATCCCAATGCTCTATGATTTAGGCAGAGCAAATTTAAAAATTTAAATCGTTTTTCGAGATCAGGATATCCGGTTTCTCCTAATTTAAGTTGAATCCAAACATGTTGTAAAACTATTTCTCAACATTGAATCAAGTTGTTCCAATGGATTTGAATATTTCGACATTTGATACAAATGAAAATCCGTCAGATTATCAGCGTGTTGTGCGCTAGACAAAGTATCGCATATAAGTTATTTATATCGTTAATCGTAATTTGAGAAGTAGTCAAAATTAGATAAATTGCAAAAGATAAAAAATTGAACAAAGAAGAAATTCGAGTCAGAATTCTTGGGGAGATTGAAAAAACTCGCCAATACATTATTGATTACAAAGAAAACACTCAACCCATTGCTCCGGAGAATGCGATCGGTCGAATTTCCAGAACGGATGCCATCAACAATAAAAGTGTTGCAGAAGCGGCTTTGCGTAAAGCCGAAGAAAAACTGTTTAAACTCAATGGTGTATTAACAAAAGTTGATGATGAGAATTTCGGACTTTGTGCCCGCTGCAAACAAGCTATTCCTTTGGGGCGTCTTCTGATGATGCCTCAAAGTTTGTATTATGTTCAATGTTTTCATTAATCCCAACCGGATTTGCCGCATCCTGATAAGGAGATGTAATTTTCCGTCCTCCGTATTCAAAACGTTCATTCATAATATTCAGGATTTCATTAGCACTGGATTCTACTGGTTTACTTGATACGTGAATTACAGTAAAACCGCCCTTTTTGAATACAAATGAAGCGTTCCGAATTTCGTTTTTTACCATCTTTTCATCGGTGTATTTTGAGCTATCATGACGCGGTAAACTTTTTAATCGCTTGATTCGATGGGCAATCAGTTGTTGTGGGCTAATATGTAACCCAAACACTCTTTTCGGATCAACCTCATATAACTCCCGGGGTGGCTTAATTCCATTCACTAAGGGAACGTTTGCCACTTTCCATCCATACATCGACAAGTATACGCTTAACGGTGTTTTGCCCGATCGCGACACTCCGCACAAAATAATTTCAGCTTTGTGTAGGCGCTCCGGACTCATTCCATCATCCTGATTCAACGTAAACTCAATCGCATCAATACGATTGAAGTACCGCTGGTTAATTTCGCGAAAAAGGCCGGGTGATTTCAACGAAGGAATGCCCAATGTGCTATCCAGGTAATCGGCCAGCTCACCCATAAAATCAATCTGCTTGACATCCTCTTCCTTTGCTTGTTTTATCAGGCTTTTTCTTAAGTCGGAGTTAACCATGGTATGGGTAATCAAGCCTCCATCCTTTTTTGCCTTAGATACAATTTCCTTCAGCTTTTTTTCATCCGACACATTAGGAATAATAATAACCGGAACATCGTTATTAGGATATTGAATTAGAACTGACTGAACCATGTTGTTTCCGGCTAATCCTTTCCCTCCTGACACGACATAAATGGGCTTTGCCTTTTTCTTTCTTTCTCGTTCTACCACGTTCTTTATACTTTGTTTCCAATAAGATAAAACAAAACTTTTATAAAAAGAGCTAGAAAGTTTTAAAACATAAAAGGAGGGAGAAGAATCAAAAGTCTATTCTCTCGTAGCAATTCATTACGCTTTTCCATCACGTTTCCCAATATGAGATGGGCATGGCCAATGAACTTGACGTCTGGCCGGTTCCATCCTTTTCCACTAAACAATTGTTGGTTTTGCGAATCCTAACAACCGGATTGGGTTTCTCATGGTTTATTGGTTATCGAGTTGAATATGCTTTAGGAGCTGATCAATACCATTTTTTAAAAACGACTTGACTCCAGCGTATTGTTGATTCGCAGTTGATTGACTAAGGATTTCGCTTAACGGTAAAACAGCCCCATTCCAATCGGGAGTCATCCATTTCCCCTCGGGTAATTCTTTTAATTCGTCCGAAAGGTCATTCGATTTCTTAGACGAAAAACTTAGGTAGAAGTAGGGCTCTTCAACCATACTGTCGGGAATAGCCCAGCCAAGCCCAATGGTTTTAGAAGTTTCTCCCTTTTTATTTTGTACCAACGTGGCAAAAGTACCGGTATCAAAATGATGAGGCCAGATACGCACCGGTTCAACAGTTGAAAAGGTTGGGGCAAATTCCTTCATGACCAGTTCTGCATTATGCCGATATCGGATGCTCTCGTCAACCATTTCAGCTAAGTGAACATGACTACAGAATCCATCTTTCAGCAAATCCATATTGAGTTGGTAGGGCTGTTTCGTTTTTAACTGGCTAACGTCTACTCCCAGTTTTTCAAGTTCAGTTTTCAATTCAAAGAATGAAGTTTCAAATGATCTCCCCACCGGAGAAATTTCACTGAGCAGTGACAAATTTTCATCAAGAATTTGGAGTTTTAATTGGTGTAATTGCAGGCCAACGCATATTCCGCGAGCTAACTGACTTCCCAGGAAAATCTGCTTTTTGGGAATATACTGCATATTAATATTGCTTTTGTCGGGCTTCTCGGGAATGATATATCGGCCAACGAAGGCGATAAATTGAACTGCAATGTGTTGCCGATGCAGAATCTTTTTTTAATCGTCATTAAAGGAGATAGATAACTTTTGCCAATAGTCTGTTTGTTCCATAATTTCGAGTTTAAGCTTTTTGCCAAAGTGAGTCTACAAAATAATTCTGCTTATCGGTGAAATTTTCTAGCACTTTAAAGCCATGGCTTTGAGCGAGCTTTTCAATGCCTTTATAATCGAATTTCTGGGAAAGTTCCATGAAAATAGTTTCCCATGAGTTGAAATGAAAATCTTTATCCAGATCGCCGATAGAGACTGTTTGTTTCGTTTTGGAGACCAAAAAGCTTTTAACTCTTCCTGTTTCCGGGTTGTATTCGGTATGATGCTCAAAATTGGCTGGATTGAAATTGGCATTGAGTTCTCTATTCAGCCGCAGCAAATGGTTGAGGTTAAATTTCTCGGTGTGTCCGTGGGAATCATTGTATGCGTTCATAATCACATCCGGTGATTTTTTCAGATCGAAACCGATGAGTACCCGGTCTCCCTGATGACAGAGACCGGAGAGTTGACTGAAAAAGAGGTCAATCTCCTCCTCAGAAAAATTTCCAATGTTCGAACCCAAAAATAAAATCACCTTGCGTAAGCTGGAGTGGCCATTCAATTTTCTTACTTCCTGAAAATAGTCGCCGGTTTGGGAGCTGACATTCAATGACGGAAGTTCTTTTTTTAAACTGCTTACCAGTTCCACATTGGCTTTGTGACTAATGTCTATTGGAATGTAACGAAAGTTAACCGAACTTTCCATGAGGAACTGTAAGAGGACTTTTGTTTTCAATCCATCACCAGATCCTAATTCGATCAAATCAAATGCCTGAACACCATCTTTAAACGCATTGGTAATTTGTTTTTTGTGCGTTGAGAAAATTTCAAATTCGCAATCGGTCAGGTAATATTCCGGCATTTGCATGATATCCTGAAAAATGGAACTTCCCTGATCGTCGTAAAAATATTTCGACAGAAGGTATTTCGGATTTGCAGAAAGGCCGCTTAGTGTGTCGGCACCAATTTCAGAAATAAGCGTTGGTTGTTCCATGATTTCAAGAATAAATTTCAGCATTCGAGTCTTCAGGTATGCCCGTTTCGTAAGGATTCTCCGGATTGTTGCTCCATTCGAACCAACCACCGTCGAATACAGAAACATGAGGCCAGCCCATCAGCCATGCATTAAACCAGGCTTCGCTACCGCGCCATCCTGTACCACAATAAAAGGCCAAATGTTTATCCGGGGTAACGCCCACCTGTTTCCAAATCTGCGCTACTTCATGAAATTCGCGGGTTGTATGATCCACATGGCGATAGTTTTCCATGTGATAGGCATCGGAACCGCAGTTGCCAAAAATAGCTCCGGGAATACGGCCCTTTTTTTCGATATAATTGTAACCGCTTACTTCGCCAATATACTCGGGCCAACTTCTAACGCAGACCAAGTCGGCCGTTGAAGAAACCAGCATTTCTTTCGCTTCCGGAATGTCAACAGCCAGTTCAGATTTTACAGGAATATTTACCCCGAAGTTTTCAACCGGAGTTTTGGGAACATCATCGGTGGCAATTTCGTATGCTGCATCTTCCCAGGATTGGAATCCGCCATTCAGTACCCGAACATCTTTTACGCCCGCATACATCATAATGAAAGCATTGCGAATGGCTCCGATGTCGCCGGCCGCGCTACCCGGAAATTCGTCATCATTATCCGGGAACATGAATTTTCCGTATGAAATAACCAGTGTGTCTGACGTTATTCCATGCTTAAGCAAGGCTTGCTCTAATTCTTCTGGCGATCGGCGATTCTAGGTTTCCGTGGCTTCAAGGGCGAGTGTATCCATATCAATTGCCCTCGGAATATGCCCACTCAAATAAGCATCGCGGTTGCGATAATGAGCATGAACGATGACCACTTTTTTCCCTTCGTACTCCAATGGCCTTTCGCCTGAAATGATCTCGTTTACAAAACTTGCAGGCACTAAATTCTCGAATCGAGGAAGAGAATCCATCGGTAATTCAGTGTTTGGCGACCACTCATCATGGAAATGATTGTAAATTTTAATTTGGTTGTATCCAGACTTTTGAAAGCGGATTGCGATCTCTTCTATTTTATCTATTGAGTAGCCATACAGTACAATTTCATGTTCGGGCAAAATTCCTTTCGACCGGACTATTTCAATCCAGTCAATATAATTCGCCCACTTTTCAGGCAGAGTTTTTGCACCTTTGATGTGACCACCTCTTGGTTCATTTTGAAGCCGCCAACCATTGTAGGCATTAACCGGACGGATGTCAATAAATTTTGCTTTGGGAGATGACAATAAAGCCACCAACTCGTTTGTCGACATTTCAGTAAACATAGAATTATTACTCATTTAGATTGTCTTCGTTTATAACAAACAACAAAATGTATTTGAGTTAGTTTATATGTTTATTTGAACTTAATTACTGATCACTTGTATGCCTTTTTAAATGTGACATGCCCTTTGATGCTGTTTGCTATGCCCGACGGCTCAGCGAAACCAAACGGCATTGTGATTTACCTTACCATCAATTTCCCGGTCATCGCAAAATGCGGTTCCGCTCCAGTGGCAAGCCGTCTGAGTGTCGCCATCTTTAAAATATTCTTTATTTAATGATTCAATTGGAAAATAGCTGTTTCCTTCCACATTGGCGAAGTCCTGACTTTTAGCGATTGCTTTTTCCGTTTCAGGTTGATCTCGTTGCACTATTTATTGATGTAAACTTACAACAATAGTCGTTAGTAACTCCATTACGCGATGAGGGTGGATCAACTGAGTTATGTGACTGGGTTGAACCACTGCATGTTTAATTAAGAAATTCCATTGTTATCGTTAACCGTGAAGTAAAATGTACTTCCTTTCCCGACTTCTGATTCTACCCAGATACTTCCCCCCATCTTCTCCAAATATCCTTTGCAAATTGCCAAGCCAAGTCCGGATCCTTCGTATTTCCTCGTCAAATTCAAATCAGCCTGTATGAAGCGTTCAAAAATCGCGTCAATCTTCTCTTTAGGGATGCCGTTTCCTGTATCAGAAACATAGCATTTCACCTGATTCTGCTCCAATTCAAAACCAAAACTTACCTTTCCTTGGTTGGTGAACTTAATGGCATTGTTCATGAGGTTTGTTAGAATCGAATTCAGCTTATTTCTATCTGTTTTTACAATCGTACTTTGCAGGTCCTCCGAAATGCTCAGAGAAATATCCAAGCCTTTTTTTCTTGCAATTAGTTCGAAAAAATTAAGTTGAAATTCAAAAACTCCAGCGAGCCTAAACTCTTCAATAACAAGAGGAATGTCTCCTGCTTCAATCTTAGAATATTCGATTAAATCATTTATCGTATCGAGAAGTCGTTCCCCACTTTCATTAATAACCTTCGAAAATTCAGCTCGATCATCATCATTTAAGTCGGGTATTTGTATCAGCTCAATAAAGCCGAGGATACTATTCATCGGAGTTCTGATTTCATGACTCATATTGGCCAGAAATGCTGACTTCAATCGATCAGATTGCTCAGCCTTTTCTTTTGATTCTTTTAAATCACTAATCATTTGTTTAGTCGCTGTAATATCTTCTTTTATTGCCAGATAGTTGAGTGTTTTGCCATTCTTGTCTTTTATAGGAGAAATGCGTGCACTTTCCCAATACAAATCTCCATTCTTCTTTTTATTACAAAACTCACCTTGCCAACTCTCTCCTGACAATAATGTACTCCGCAAATTTTTGTAGAATTGAGAATTGTGATAGCCCGATGACAACAAGTTCGTTTTTTCCCCGATCACTTCTTCTTGAGTATACCCGGTAACTTTTTGAAACGCCGGATTCACATATTCAATTCTTCCTTTCAGGTCTGTTACGACTATGCTTACAGGGCTTTGTTCAATCGCTTCGCTGAGTCTCAAGTTTCGCTGTTCTTGTTTAATTTGATCAGTAATATCCTGTATTGTTCCATAAAGTCGAACAACTTTTCCATGTTCTTTCTCCGCCAGCCCAATTGATCGAACCCATTTTTCTTCACCTTTTTCGCTAATAAATGGAGTTTCTATATCATAGGATGTACCTGTTTTAATCAGTTGATTTAGAGATTTCTTTATCGTTTTCAAACTTTCTCCAGGATAGTTTCGAAGAATGTCAGTTCCTTCCGGAAGCTCCTCATCAATAGGAAGTCCATATATCCGCTTGACTTCGTTTGATAAATAGGGTTTCAATGTCAGAACATCAAACTCCCAGCCTCCTATTTTTGCGATTCGCCCGGTTTCATTAAGCAGTCGTTCCTTTCTTATTTGTTCCATCTCGAGTTTTTTTCTTTCGGTTATGTCTCTGAATTCAACGACTCTTACTTTTTCACCTTTGTAGTGAATCATTCTTCCTTCTAGTCTCACCGGATATCGTTCACCATTCTTTTTGACAGCGATTACCTCATATGATTCTTCATATCCTTCAATAATATTATTCATGACTAACTCCCGGGATTCTTCAGCAATTAGCAGCAAACCGTTCATGCCAACTAATTCTTCATGCGAATAGCCCGAAAGTTTCGAAAGTCCGAAATTACAATCCAGAATAACGGCTTTGTCGTGGATGGCTATTCCCCCAAATGATGCATCATGCAATGCTTTAAACCGATGAGCATTTTGTTTCGCTATTCTCTTGGCTTCTTTTAGTTTCTTGTTTTTTCGTTTCAGTTTGTCTTGCGCGTTTTTAAGAGCAGTCACATCTTTAAAAATAGCGACTATTTCGCCGCTTGGCAACTTATAAATTGAGTTTTCACGCCATCCACTTCTAGCACTATCCGAATAATAAATAGGATCAATATGAGCTTCTTCTCCCGTTTCGTATACTTTCCTGACAGCTATGAATAGAGGAGATTCTGCCATGTTGGGAAATCGTTCAGAAAGCTTTTTTCCAATAATATTTTCTTTCGAGGTACTTGTTATTCTTTCAGCAGATGAATTAAAATCGACAAAAACAAAATCGTTGCCATCTTCTATTGGTCGATACACCGCAACCCCCGAAGGAAGATGCTCAGCTAGTTCCCGGTATCGTACTTCGTTTTCTTTTAATTGTTGTTTTATCTTTTTACTTTCCGTGAGGTCCTTCGTAACACCAACAATTCTTACTGCACTTCCATGTTTATGACTCTTACCTGTAGATTCGAACCATGAAATTTCCCCATTCCCTTTTTTTATTTCATAAATAATGGAATATTCTTTCTCCTGATCTTGTAATGCTTTTGAAAGAACGACATTTACATTTTCTATATATTCTGGTAGTATATATGAGAAAAATGTATCGAAACTATTGGCTATTGTATCTTTGGGAAGTAACAGAAGCTCGTCGGCAACATCTGAAATATAGGAATGTACTACCTCGCCAGTATCAGTATTCCATTCGCCCATCCAGATAATATCGGACAGGCTTTGGGTAATCTGTTCAAATTCAGTATTTGCCTGAACTAAAAGTTGTTTGGTATGAATCTTTTCTGTTAGTTGATTTACATAAACATAAAGCAATTCAGCAATTTTCCGGAATTTGGACTCGCTCATAACAGTGACATCACGATAAGCGCGAATGAACTTTCCTCGGTCAACTCCGATTTTATCGGCATACCTGACAATGCTGTTTTCGTCAAAGTCGTCTCCTTTAACCTGGCCAATTAACCAGTTTGCAATATGTTTATCTCCAACTTTCATGCTAACCCCGGCGTCCCATAATCCCGCACTTAAGCATCTCCGAACAGTTGGTCCATCGGTATTGTACTGTCCAATAACAGAATCTGATCGGGAACAATTGCGAGCCCCTTTTTCTGTTTGCCGGATCACATCGGAGCACAAGCTAGAAAAATTAGAGGCTTGCGTAATCGGAGTCCCATCAGGATAAGTAATTAATGAAGCAATCTGGTGCACCTCTGAGAATAAGTCTTGTAGCTTTTGGAGTTCTGCAATCTCGAAAAACTCGCTGATATTAAGATGTCCCTTTACCGTCGTCCCGCCATTTCCCGATTCCATGCAATTGCTAGATTAACTATTTTTAATTTTTGCCGTTGCCATTAAAAGTAAATAAATAACTTGAAGAGAAGAGCACTCGTTGGTGGTTTTTTTTTGAACTTCTTGCGATAGTATGTACTTTTACTGCAAATATCCAGAATTTAAATTAGCAAAAGAAGAGAGTTTTTAGCGAGTAGTAAATGAGTTTCAGATCACTTTCCGAGTTCTATTGTTAGAAATGATTCGAAGAAATTAACACTCGTTCTTCGTTTGTGTTTGAAAGCAATAAGATTGACACTTAAATTCTACTTACTGATTTAAAAAATAAGATAAACTATGGCATTTAAATAAATCTTTCGATATCTTTGGTTATAATAAACAAGAATAAGAATACAACCATGACAATAATAGATAATCCTAAAATACTTATTGCAGAAGACGTTGAATCCAATTTTTTATACCTGAGTGCTGTTTTAAGCAAAATTAAGGCGAAAATTTATTGGGCTAAAAATGGAAAGGAAGCAATTGAAATCTTCAATAGGGAAGAAGTTGATTTAGTATTGATGGATCTTCAAATGCCCGAGATGAATGGCTATGAAGCAACTAAAATCATGAAAGCCCAACGGCCCGACTTGCCAATTGTAGCGCAAACCGCCTTCGCCATGTCCGATGATCGGGAAAAGGCGCTGGATGCAGGTTGCGACGATTACCTGGCAAAGCCCATCAAATCCAAAGACCTTTTAAACACAGTAGAAAAATACATGCACGTTTAAAACCAGTGTGTAAAAAAAATATATTGAAAACGTTCATTTCTTTTTAGAGGTGAACGTTTTTTTGTAATGTATTCGGTAACTTAAGACTGATGATTTATTACTTTTGCCAATTAATCACTTCATTCGATGGAAAATAAACAGTTTTTGCTTGATCAACGTTATTTGAAGATGGCCACTATTTGGGCTCAAAATTCGTATTGTAAGCGACGCCAGGTTGGTGCACTTTTGGTGAAAGACAAAATGATCATTTCCGATGGCTATAATGGAACGCCGTCTGGCTTCGAAAATATTTGCGAAGACGACAATAATAAGACAAAACCATACGTGCTTCATGCCGAGGCCAATGCGATTACAAAGGTTGCAAAATCAAGTAACAGCAGCGAGGGTGGTACCATGTACGTTACGTCATCTCCTTGCCTAGAATGTGCTAAGCTGATTATTCAAGCCGGAATCAAACGTGTTGTGTTTACCGATAGTTACCGGTTGGAAGATGGCATCAACTTACTGAAGCGAGCTGACATTGAGGTCGTTCAGGTTGTAATGGATGAATAAATAAAAGTCAATGAATATAAAAAAGACAAATGTTTACATGCCGATCTTAATTGCTGTATCAGTAATTATTGGTATTGTACTTGGCAATAGTTTGACCAAAATACAGGCTCCGTCATCACAAAACTTCCTTCCTCAGCGAGCCAATAAGTTGAGCACCATTGTTGAATTAATAAATGAGGCATATGTTGATTCAGTCTCAACGAACGAGTTGGTTGAAAAAACAATTCCGGAATTGCTGAAAAATTTAGATCCGCATACGGCCTATATTCCTGCTAAAGACATGCAGGAAGTTCATGAAGAGATGCAAGGAAACTTTGGTGGAATCGGTGTACAGTTTTCGATCCACAACGATACCGTGCAAGTGGTTGATGTCGTTTCCGGTGGCCCTTCATATCAATTAGGCATTTTAGCGGGCGATCGAATTGTGACAGTCAACGACTCAGTCATTGCAGGCGTTAACATCAATAATACAGATGTGTTGAATGTTCTTCGTGGCGAAAAAGGAACCAAAGTAGCTGTCGGCATCAAACGTCGGGGAATTCCAGAGCTGATCGATTTTGAAATCACACGCGGCGACATTCCAATTTACAGTATTGACGTAAGTTATATGATTGACGATGTAACCGGTTTTGTAAAAGTAAACCGCTTTGCTGAAAAGACACATGAAGAGTTTGTTGAAGCTGTTGAAAAACTAACCAACTCCGGAGCACAAAAAATTATCGTTGATTTACGTGGAAATCCCGGAGGTTACCTGATGGCAGTGGTCAATATGGTCAACGAATTTTTGGACAAAGGAAAACTAATTGTTTATACCGAAGGAAATTCACAGCCTCGCAAAACCTACAACGCCACGAAATCGGGTGTTGCTTTAGACAAAGAAATCATTGTTTTAATTGATGAATATTCGGCTTCCGCCAGCGAAATTTTTGCAGGAGCCATTCAGGATAACGACCGTGGATTAGTTGTTGGTCGTCGTTCTTTCGGAAAAGGACTGGTGCAAGAGCAAATTCCTTTCCGAGATGGTTCAGCACTCCGGCTAACTGTTGCCCGTTACTACACTCCTAGTGGTCGGTGTATTCAAAAACCCTATGTTGAAGGCGACCAGCTGGATTATTACCACGACATTGTGGACCGAGCCGAGCATGGTGAATTTCAAGTAGCTGATAGCATTCAATTCGCCGACTCCCTGAAGTATGAAACGATAGGTGGACGCATCGTTTATGGTGGTGGTGGCGTGATGCCCGACTATTTTGTGGCTGCCGATACATCCGGCTATTCCGATTACTATTCGAAGATTACGCAAAAAGCACTGGTTTATCATTTCGCATACCAATATAGCGATAACAACCGGGAATTATTAAATGAACTTAAAACAGCAAAAGAGTTCGATAATTACCTGGATGATGCTAAAATCTTGGATCAGTTTTTAGTGTATGCCAGCAAAGAAGGCTTGGAAACTGATCGAAAGGGCTTGGCAAAAAGTGGGAAAATTATTGAAACTCAAATAAAAGCCTACATCGCTCGCAATATTATCGGAGAGGAAGGATTCTTCCCAATTATTAAGGATATCGATGAAACATTGCAACGGGCAATTCAGCTTTCTCAGTCAAAAAAACAACTTAGTCAGTTACTTGCTGTAACAAAATAAAACCTTACCCGTCATAAAGGTGTAACGACCCAAATAAGTATGACGGTTGAAGAATATAACCAAGCAGTAAATCTTTATGCAGATGGAATTTTTCGATTTGTTTTGAAGAATATCAAAGACCAGGAAAAGGCACGTGATATTGTTCAGGATAGTTTCGAAAAGCTTTGGATGCATAAGCGAACGGTTGATTCATGCAAAATAAAATCATATTTATTATCCACGGCTTACCATCGAACAATTGATGTGATCCGAAAAGATCAGCGTCAAAAACGTTACGATGATCTGCAACTTCAAGATGAAGGGCATGATCAGCAATATTCTGATATTGGCGAAGTGCTGAATCAGGCCATTCGTTTGCTCCCGGAGGATCAGCGATCGGTACTGATGTTGCGCGACTATGAAGGTTATTCTTACAAAGAGATTAGCGAATTAACCGCTCTGAGTGAATCCCAGGTGAAGGTGTATATTTATCGAGCCCGGGTGTTTTTGAAGAATTATATTGGCAAATTAGATGTGCTTGTTTAACTTATGAATATTGACCGTACAAATTACGAGATTTACTTTTTGGATTATCTTGACGGTACTTTGCTTGATAATCAGGTTGATGTGTTTTTAGATTTCCTGAATGACAATCCTGATCTTCATGAAGAACTAAAAGCGGTTTCGGCTATTAAAAAGCTGGAGCCCGATTTAACGGTTTTACCAAGAAAAGAAGTTTTGAAAAAAAATACGTTGACTGAATCTCCCGAATTTGATTATCGGGCAATTGCCCTGATGGAAAACGACTTGAGTATAGAAGATGAAAAAGCGTTTATTCATGAAATTACCAGCAATCCTAAAAAAGAGCTTTATTTTGACCAATTCCTGAGAACGAAACTTCAAGTTGAACCCGATATTGTTTTTAATGACAAGGAACGGCTTTACAAAAAATCAAACACCAAAATTTTAATGCTTTGGGCAAGTCACGTTGCAGCTGTTTTGCTCCTTTCCTTTTTTGTTTATGCTATTTGGAATTATTCAACGACAAATCAACAACCGGTTCAGTTGGCCGAAGAACAACAGCCGGATTTCGAAAAACAAAAAGTTACCACTCCGAATCAAGCACCGATTGTTTTGAATGAGTATGAAAATCAGCAACCCAAAAAAGAACACGAAGTCATCAAGCCGATTCCGGTTATTCAACCAACTATCACAACTCCTGTTGAAAAGCAATCAAATCAATTAATTACCATCAGGGAAGCCGCTCCTGCAACTTTAAAGCCTAAAAGTATTCAGCTTAAACACAACAATCCGCAAACAATTGCGCTGGTTGAAAAGAAGCATCAACATTCGAATGCACCTGATTATCTGAGTATAGACGAATATCTGGCTGAGAAAGTATTGAATAAAGACAAAAATGAATCATTGAGTTTGGGTAATATCATAACCGCAGGATTAGATGCCGTTTCAACTGTCAGTAATGAACGGGTAGACTACGAAAAAAATGGAAAAGGAAAATTATCCGAAATCAGTCTGAATACCCGGTTGTTCGCTTTTTCAATTCCGCTAAAAAAAGATTAATTCCATCTGTAACTTTTCCAAATAGCAGTCCGTCCTACTACCGAGAACAAAGCAAAGCATGTTTCGCAAGGCTTTCAAAAAAAAAGGAAGTCAACCAAATGACTTGTAAAACAGATAAACTTGAATACCATGAAAAGAGCAGTAATAACAACCCTGTTAATCTTCTTTTTCGCTGTGGCACTAGTTGCACAAGACACCACCAGAGTAGGAAAAGTAGTTGAAGTAAAAGAAGGACCCGGTAGAACTGAAGTGGGACTATTTAGAGATCGGATTTATATTGATGATAATGACGATAACGATACGACACATATACGGTTTGGAAAGCGAAATATTGAGATTATAGAGAGAGAGGGACAAACGAACATTAACATGCACCGTGACCGGTTTTGGGAAGATGATGATAAGGATAAAGACAACTGGAAACATAACAATTTTGACGGCCACTGGGCTGGTTTTGAACTGGGCGTAAATGGCTTTTACGGTGCAAATTACCTCGGAGTCGATGAATTCATGGAGCTCAATCAGCCAAAGTCGATTGAAGTGAATATTAACTTTTTAGAATATAATATTGCCTTAAAAGAGAATCGGATAGGACTGGTAACCGGCATGGGCTGGTCGATGAACAACTATCGCTTTGACAACCCGCTTACAATAGAAAAAGTGAATGGAATGATCGAGCCAAAGCCAATTGATCCTGACGGATTTGACAAATCAAAACTGACGGTTTCATATCTGACTATTCCGCTATTACTCGAATTTCAAGTTCCAGTTAACCGGCGAAGCAATTACCTGTTTGTTCAGGGAGGCGTGATTGGTGGCTTAAATATCGGTTCGCACACCAAGTATAAAACCGATCATACCAAGAGCAAAGATCGTGGAAGTTTCAACATCAATCCATTTAAATATTCTCTTGCCGGTCGGATTGGGCTAAAAGATATCAGCTTGTTTGCCACATATAGCCTGTCGACCTTCTTCAAAGAAAATAAAGGACCGGAGCTTTTTCCGTTCTCAATCGGAATTGGCTTGGTTAACTTCTAATTACAATTTTCAGAAAATAGGTAAGCCTGCTACGAGCTGGCTTCTTTTTTCAATTTTCATGCTTAACTTTGTTTGAGGAAATAAGTCATGAATTGAGCACGTAAAAAACTCGTCCACACTGAAGGATCGTTTATGCGAGTTCCACTTGACCCCTACAAAATGCATACGATTAGAATGAAACATTTTACTCTGATATTATCATTAGTGGCTTGCGTATTTTTCGTCAGCGCACAACCAGCAGATACATTGCAGGTTAAGCAGTCCATGTCACGCCGCCAGCCCAATATTATTCAACCACATGGTGTCGTAACGGATGGCTTTAATTACTGGGATGATGAATTCAAAGGTCATTGGTCGGGAATTTATCTGGGCGTAAATGGTTTTACCAATGAAGATTACTCGATGTATGCTGAAGAGGATGCCGGTTTTCTGGATGTCAACTTATTGCGATCTACCGTCTTGAATCTGAACCTGATCCAGTTTTCGAAAAGCTTGCAGCGAACCCGCAATACGATTGGACTGGTAACCGGATTGGGCCTGGAAATTCAAACTTACTTTCTCGATAAAAAAACAAGTATTGAAAAGGGAGGCTACCGCATTGAGCCAATCGAACAGTTTTATGATTCGAAACAAAAATCCAAGTTGTCGTCAACCTACCTTAGTGCTCCATTATTGGTTGAATTTCAGGTTCCTTTGAAAGAATATGGAAATCGAATTTATCTGGCTGCCGGAGTGGTTCTTCAAAAGCGATTGAGTTCGCATACAAAAGTGAAGTACCGCGAAAACGGGAAAAAGGAAAAGCTGAAAACACCGGATGATTTTTACATCCACGATTTTCGTTTTTCGGGCATGGTCAAAATTGGCTACCGCTTTGTCAACTTATATGCAACGCTTGATCTTCAACCATTATTTGTTACCGATAAAGGACCTGAATTATACCCATTTTCAATTGGATTAGCCTTATTTTCCTTTTAAATCAGGCTGCTGATAAATTTCCTGTTTTATTCTTTTTGATTTTCTTATTTTAGATGGCTTGTTCGAGGTATTGAGTCAATGCTGTATCGGACCATATAAATAGGAATAAACGAAACGGACATGAACTTTTATTAATCAAAAATTCACAAACAACAACGATTAAAAAAGTTTATGAGAGAGCGGAGCAGCACATCCGTTCTCAAATTTTAAAAAACTTGAAAATTTTGAACGGATGAAATTATTACTTCTTAGCAACTCAACAATGCCCGGAGAACCGTATCTGGGGTATCCCAAAAATCAGATCCAACAGTTTTTAGGCGATCAAAAAGTAAAAACCTTATTCATTCCCTACGCGGCCGTTAGCTTTTCGTTTGACGAATATGAGCAAAGAGTAAATGAAAGCTTTCAGGAAATTGGGCACGAAGTCGTTGGTATTCATCACTTCAAAAATCCCGTAAAAGGAGTTGAAGAAGCTGAAGCTATTGTGATTGGCGGAGGAAATACTTGGCAGTTGGTTCGCATGTTGCACGATCAGGATTTGATGGAGCCGATTCGCCAGAAGGTGAAAGCCGGAACACCCTACATGGGGTGGAGTGCCGGATCGAATGTCGCTTGTCCATCGCTACGCACAACCAACGACATGCCCATTATTGATCCCAAGGGATTTAATACCATCAATCTGGTTTCATTTCAAATTAACCCACATTACCTCGATGCCAATCCTGAAGGACACGGTGGTGAAACCCGCGAACAGCGGATATCCGAGTTTTTGGAGATCAATCCCAATGTATACGTAGTTGGTTTACGCGAAGGAACCATGTTAAAACTGGAAGACAATAAGCTGGAGCTGATTGGCGAACGGTCGACCCGTATTTTTATTCAGGGTAAAGCGCCACACGAGTTAAAGGCTGGCGACGATTTTTCCTTTCTGTTAAAAGAATAGTTTATCATCCTATTTATAGAGACATTTAAAGATGTTAAGGCAAAAAGTTTATACTTTTGCAGCCTTAAAATCAAATGCCATGGGTTTGTTCAGCAACAGCTATTTTGCACTTTTTCTAATAATTTTAGTCGGTTTTATTATTGGGCGGATAAAAATAAAAGGGATATCGCTTGATGTCTCTGCCGTAATTTTTGTCGCCTTGGTTTTCGGACATTTTGGAATCATCATTCCCAAAGACTTTCAATACCTAGGACTTGTATTATTTATCTTTACCATTGGAATTCAGGCGGGTCCAGGTTTTTTTGGCTCATTTAAAAAGAATGGTCGTGAATTGGCTTTGCTGGCCAGTTTACTGATTTTTACTTCAAGTCTGATCACATATGGTGTTTACCATTTTATGGGGATTGATAAAAGCCTGTGTATTGGACTGTTAACCGGATCTTTAACTAGCACGCCCGGATTGGCTGCTGCTATCGACACAACCGGTTCACCACTGGCATCTATTGGTTATGGTATTGGTTACCCCTTTGGAGTTATTGGTGTAATTTTGTTCGTCAGCTTATTACCTCGTTTTCTTCGGGTGAATATCAAGGATGCAGAAGCTCAATACAAAAAAGAAATGTCAGCCGGATACCCAGAAATCATGCGTAAAAATTTTGTTGTTGAAAATGAAAATGTGGTTGGGAAAACCATTGGTGGATTACGCATTCGGTTTATGACTAAGGCAGTTGTTTCACGCGTTATGCACGGAGATACAGCGATTACTCCTTCACCCGATACAATACTGCAAAAAGGAGACGTCATTAAAGCCGTTGGGCCCGAAGATGCGTTGAGCCGTGTTCAGTTGTTGATTGGCCCGGAAACAACCACTGAAATTCCACTGAGTACCCACTATGATGTACGCTCATTTTTAGTAACCAACAAAGAGATTGTCAATAAAACCTTGGGGCAACTCAATATTCTGAATACCTACAATGCAACGATCACCCGGATTCGTCGCTCGGGAATCAATATTTCCCCCAGTCCTTCTTCAAAATTACAATTTGGTGATAAAATTATTGTTGCTTGCCATAAAGAGAGCATGGAGCAGGTTGCCCGTATTTTTGGCGATGACGACCGCCGTTTGTCAGACACCGACTTTTTCCCAATTGCGACCGGAATTATATTGGGTATACTGGTTGGTAAGTTAAGCGTCAACTTTGGCTCATTCTCCTTTAGCTTAGGACTAACAGGCGGTATTTTACTTACAGCTCTTATTTTAGGACGTACCGGGAAAACCGGTCCTATTATGTGGACAATGACTGGTGCGGCCAACCAATTACTTCGCCAGTTTGGTTTGTTGTTTTTTCTGGCTGCGGTGGGCACCGGAGCCGGATCGAGCTTGGTTGAAACCTTCCAGCAATATGGTGTTGAACTATTTGTGTATGGAATCATCATCACCCTGTTGCCTATGATTGTGACATCCATTGTTGCCAGATACGTGCTAAAGATGAATATATTAACCTTGCTGGGAACCTTAACCGGTAGTATGACCAGTACTCCCGGATTGGCAGCCATCGACGGAATGACCGACACCGATGCTCCATCAGTAGCTTATGCAACCGTTTACCCGATTGCAATGGTGTTGTTAATAGTGTTTGTGCAGATTTTAAGTTTGATTTAGTAGATTCGCGAATCATGAGCTTTAAAGATATTCAGGTTATTGCTTTTGATGCCGACGATACCCTTTGGGAAAATGAAAATTTCTTTCGCGAAGCTGAACAGCAATTTTGTGAGTTGCTGAAAGCATATCAACCCAGTGACCAGATCATGGAACAGCTTTTTAAGGTTGAGGTTCAGAACATGGAGATTTATGGCTACGGAATTAAAGCCTTCATTTTGTCGTTGGTTGAAACATCCCTATTGATTTCGGACAGAAAAGTACGATCGGAAGAGGTGGAGGCCATAATCAACATTGGCAAGACCATGCTCAACAAAGACGTTGTTTTATTGGATGGCATTCGCGATGTGCTGGAAGAGCTAGCGCCCAATTATCGGTTGGTGTTGGCTACCAAAGGCGATTTACTCGATCAGGAACGCAAGTTGAAAAAGTCGGGCTTACTCAACTATTTTCATCATATTGAGGTGATGACTCATAAAAAGGAAGCCAACTACGAGTCACTTTTAGATCATCTGGATATTGAAGCCCGTCACTTTATGATGATCGGCAACTCCTTGAAATCGGATGTGCTTCCGGTGATTAACCTGGGAGGAACAGCTGTTCATGTGCCTTATTATACTACTTGGGTTCTTGAGCAAATGAACCCGGAAGACATCAAAAGTGATCGATTTTTTGAACTAAAGGAAATACGTGATGTTTTGACATTGTTCACAAAAGCATAAATGGCCTGAAAATGGAATACCAAGGGAACATACTAAAGATGAGGAGCGAGTTGGATGATCCGATTCAATATCAATTACCAATTGGTGATGAGTTGGTGAATATGAATGCACTCATTGGCCAACACATTCAGTTTAATTTTGACGGACAAATCAATTGTATTTCATGCGGAAAGAAAACCAAGACTTCGTTTAGCCAGGGGTTTTGCTACAATTGCTACCAAACAGTACCCGAGGCAGGAGTCGATGTCATGCGTCCGGAATTGTCGAGAGCACAATACGGTATAGCCCGCGATATCAAGTGGGCTGAAGAGCACGACCTTATCGATCACTATGTTTATTTAGCTGTTTCAAGCGAATTAAAAGTCGGTGTTACCCGTCATCATCAGGTACCAACGCGATGGATCGACCAGGGAGCAAGCTGGGCCATTCGCTTGGCCAAAACACCAAACCGACACATTGCAGGCATCATTGAAGTGTTACTAAAAAAGCACTTTACCGATAAAACCAACTGGCGTGCCATGTTGCAAAATCAGCTTGATGAATCGATTAAACTTGACGAAGAAAAGCAGAAAGCATTGAAGCTGATACCTGCCGAACTGCAGCAATACTTCTCCGATGAAAACGAAATACTTGAGCTTCACTATCCGGTAACGGCTTATCCTGAAAAGGTAAAAAGTGTAACTTTCGATAAACAAGCAGAGATTGTTGGTAAACTGATGGGAATTAAAGGACAATATCTTATTTTTGACAAAAATCAGGTGCTGAATATCCGAAAGCACAACGGATACTTTTTAAAGCTTTCTGTTAATTCATAATTCACTGTTCTTTACAGTTGTCAAATTAATAGCTTAAGCGCGAAAAAATAAAGGATTGCTAACAGCCTGTTTTTGAACATGTGTGTAAAACATTTATTTAACCGTTGAAATGGATCAATTGACATCCCCTATTGACCATTTTTTCTTTATTTTAGGGTTTCTAAAGAAACCTGATTGGCAAACAATAAAACTATGGAAATTCAAGATTGGAAAACGATTGGCTTTGGATACCGCAAAACTAACCTGAATGTTCGTTGCTATTATAAAAATGGCGAGTGGGGCGAGCTGCAACTGAGCGATTCCGAATACCTTAATATACACATGGCTGCTACGTCGTTGCATTATGGGCAGGAAGCCTTTGAAGGATTGAAAGCCTTTAAAGGGAAAGATGGTAAAGTGCGTGTATTCCGGATGGATGAAAATGCCAAGCGCATGCAACACTCGAGCGACGGTATTCTGATGCCTCATGTTCCTATCGAAACTTTTGAGGAAGCCGTTAAACTGGCGGTAAAAAAGAATCTCGAATTTGTTCCTCCGTATGGAAGCGGCGCTTCCTTGTATATTCGTCCATTGCTGATTGGCATTGGTCCTGAAATTGGAGTGCGACCATCTCAAGAGTACTTGTTTATTGTTTTTGTAATGCCCGTGGGACCCTATTTCCCCGAAGGATTTAAACCAACCGACTTGGTTATCATGCGTCAGTTTGACCGTGCTGCTCCACTGGGAACCGGCAAATACAAAGTGGGTGGAAATTATGCGGCAAGCTTAACTGCCGGCAAAAAGGCTAAAGCCGAAGGCTATTCTGCCGTACTTTACCTCGATGCCCGCGAAAAGAAATACCTCGACGAATGTGGACCGGCTAACTTTTTCGGAATCAAAGATAATACCTATATCACGCCGAAGTCAGAATCAATTTTACCTTCAATTACCAACAAAAGCATTATACAAATTGCCGAAGATATGGGGTTGAAAGTTGAGCGCCGACAGGTGCCTGTTGAAGAGCTGGAAACCTTTGAAGAAGTTGGAGCCTGCGGTACAGCCGCGGTCATCTCTCCAGTCAAGCGAGTTTACGATGCCGACGAGGATAAAGAATTTCTCTACGGAGATGAGCCCGGTACCTGGAGTACCAAACTATACGAAAAGCTTCGGGCCATACAGGATGGCGATGCCCCTGATCCATACGGATGGGTGACCGTTATTGAGTAAATTGCCTCAACCCAAAATATTGAAAGCCTTGTTTACCTAGTAAATGAGGCTTTTTTATTGCAGCCTGCCAAGTTGCAGGAACCAATATGTAAGTGCAAGAATTAGCGCTCAACTTCAACTTACTTTTTTTACCTTGGGTGAAGAGGGCGACGTTAAAAAGAATTAGTCAGTTGGATTATTGAGCAAGCCGAAGCCGAATTGAATAAAGAGCTCCACGTCATTGCGACAGGTGGTTTATCAAGTATTTTTCGTGAGGGGAACTCTAAAATAGACCATTTGGTGGCGAATTTAGCACTCTACGGATTGATTGCAATATTTTATTTAATAGTCTGTTAAGGAGTGTTGGACGCGAATGCCGGATTAAACAAAAGTGATAATTGAGAGTACAAAGGGAGAATTTTTTAATTTTAAGCGATGAAAAGCAGAATTACAGCATTGGTATTTATGTTTGCCATGTTATTGTCGTTAACAACGATGGCACAGGAGCAAAAGCAACGATTCGAACGTCAGCAAAAATTAGAACAATATGCTGACAGTGAATATCACCGATTTCCAGCAGCGAAACTATTAACTGAAGATCAAAAAGAAGCGATTACGTCAATTCGTATGGAGAGCATGAAAGATGCAAAAACATTTCGAGATCAGCTAAAGGAACTGAGAGCACATCATGAAACACTAATGGCTGCCGGAACCCCTGACATGAAGGCGATTTATAAAAGCCTGGACAAGCCAGGGTGAATTGCAAATCGAATTGTCTAAAATTCGGGCAAAGTCACGTATCGAAATATGGTCGTTACTTACCGAGGAGCAAAAATTGGAAATGCAAAGCTTAAAAGTAAAACACCGACATCTCACGCGTGATCGAAGGATGAAAGATAAGAGCTAATGAAATATTGCCGGTTTAAATCGGCATTTTTTTTTGTCGTTTTACCGATAAATAACCTTGTTTCAGCGAATTGTTGGTAATAAAATTAGCAGTGATTTCTAAATTGTGTAACGAAAATTGAATATTCGCGTCAATAATGACAAACACTTACAGATGAAACGAACATGATAAACAATTGTCCTATCGAATCGTGATTATCAAACGAGTTCCATCTGATATCTTTAAAACCCAAAAACGATTACCATATGAAAAGGCGTTTTTCCATAGCAGTTTTCTTTTTTGTACTCCTGACTATTTTTTCAGCTTGCATCTTTTTAGGTCCATCCATAAGGGGTAATGGTCATGTTACAACCGGATATCGTGAAGTCGGAGATTTCGATGAAATTAAAGTTTCGACCGGAATGAAGGTGGTCTTGGTTCAGTCGGATAAGAACCTGATCACGGTAGAAGCCGATGAGAATTTGCATGAATTTATAAAAACTGAGCTGAAAAGAGATGAGCTAAATATTTTCTCAGAAGAACGAATAAAAAAGGCCAAGAAATTACTGATCACGGTCGAATTTGACCGTATTGAAAAACTGACAAGCAGTTCAGGAGCAATGGTTAGCACGGATGATCTGATTCACTTGAAAGATTTTAGCACAAAAGCCAGTTCTGGTAGTCAGCAAAATCTGGATGTTAATGCACAGGACCTGCAGGCGAGAGCATCTTCGGGCTCACACATTAAACTCAGCGGGAAAGCTGAGAAAGTTGATTTTAAAGCGTCTTCTGGTGCTCATATTAAAGGGAGTGGGTTGGTCAGTGAAGATTGTTTTGCCGATGTTTCAAGTGGGGCACATATCTACATTGATGTAACCAATGAGTTTGAAGGGGAAGCCTCAAGCGGCGGTCACATTTATTATTCAGGTAGTCCTTCTACGGTTAGTATTAATGAATCGTCAGGTGGTAATATCAGAAAACAATAACTAAGAGCAATACATATGAAAACAAAAACGAAACGGTTTTATTTTGTTAGCATTTTGCTGCTTGCAATGGTATTGGTTTTGCAAGCTCAGGCAGCAAACGAAAGAGTCGGTAAACAAACTCGACAAACCTCCAATTTCCACGGTATTTCGGTTGGTAGCGGAATCGATTTATACTTAACGCAAGGAAACTCAGAAAAGGTTGTGATAGAAGCTGATCCTGATATTATTGACGATATCATAACCGAAGTGAAAGATGGTGTTCTGCATATTTACATGAAGAAGAAATTGAACTGGAGCTGGAATGAAAACCGTACGGCTCATGTCACTTTTGATGATTTGACTCGGCTCGATGTTTCATCGGGTGCTGATGTAGAGTCAGAAAACAGCTTCAAGCTGGATGAACTGAAAATATCGGTGAGGAGTGGAGCCGATTTAGAGATTGAAGATATAACAGCAGAAACGATTTGGCTGGATACATCAAGTGGATCGGATGCTGAAATCACCGGACGGGTTATCAATTTTGAAGCATCCAGTTCCAGTAGTTCTGATCTTTCGTGTGGAGATTTAGTTGCCGAACATTGTCAGGTAAAAACTTCCAGTGGAGCAGATGCCGTTGTGCATGCAACCAAATCGATTAAAGCCAACGCGAGTAGCGGTGGCGACATTCGGTATAAAGGAAATCCGACTCATAAAGAAATTAATGAATCCAGTGGCGGCGATGTTCGTCGGGATTGAACTTGATTTTGTGAAGAAACAAAGCGGCCGTTTCTATCAATAGATACGGCCGCTTTGTTTTCTTATGTCCTCTGGTTTATTCTGACAAGCGTGATTTCAAGAATTCGCGGTTTAAACGAGAGATGTGTGCAATAGAAATGCTTTTCGGGCATTCTACTTCACAGGCTCCGGTGTTGGTACATCCGCCAAATCCAAGTTCGTCCATTGTTGCAACCATTGCTTTCGCACGGCGTTTTGCTTCAACTTTACCTTGTGGAAGCAAGGCCAGTTGACTAACTTTTGCAGAAACAAACAACATTGCCGACGAGTTTTTACAAGCAGCAACGCAAGCTCCACAACCGATACAAGAAGCAGCATCCATCGCTTCGTCGGCAGCAGGTTTTGCAATCGGAATGGCATTCGCATCAGGAACACCACCTGTATTTACGGAAACGTAACCGCCTGAAGAAATGATTTTGTCAAACGCCTGGCGATCGACAATCAAATCTTTGATGATTGGAAATGCAGCAGCACGCCATGGTTCGATGGTTATTGTTTCGCCATCTTTAAATTTACGCATGTGCAACTGGCAGGTTGTAATTTCCTCATCTGGTCCGTGCGGACGTCCGTTAATGAATAGTGAACACATTCCGCAGATTCCTTCACGACAATCGTGATCGAAAGCGATGGGTTCTTTATTTTCGTTAACCAACTGTTCGTTCAAGATATCCATCATTTCGAGGAAAGAACTGTCAGTTGAAATATCTGAAACTTGATAGGTTTCGAAACGGCCTTTTTCTTTGGGACCGTTCTGACGCCAAATCTTAAGCGTGAGATTTATTGTTTTATCCATGATTGATCTCCTTTTTTATAGCCGTTATTTGTAATTACGTTGAAGCATTTGAACATTCTCGTAAACCAATTCCTCTTTATTCAGTTTTGGTTCTTCTTTTTCACCTTTATATTCCCAGCAAGAAACATAGGCAAATTTATCATCCTGACGCAGTGCTTCACCTTCTCCGGTTTGATATTCTTCACGGAAGTGACCACCGCAGGACTCCTCACGGTTCAATCCATCGCGTGCCATCAGATCAGCAATTTCAAGGAAATCAGCCAAACGGCTGGCTTTTTCCAATTCAATATTCATTCCTTCTTTATTTCCAGGAATGCGGACGTTGGTCCAGAACTCTTTTTTAACTGCTTCAATCTTTTTGATAGCGTCCTTAAGACCTTTTTCATTACGAGCCATTCCAACAAAGTCCCACATGATTAAACCAAGTTCTTTGTGAATGCTATCTACTGAACGATTACCTTTAATGCTCAGCAGTTTTTCAAATCGATCTTTTACCGATTTCTCAGCTTCAACAAATTCTTTTGCATTCGTATCCATGCGAGGAGTACGAATTTCATCAGCCAGATAATTCTGAATGGTGTATGGTAACACAAAATAACCATCTGCCAATCCTTGCATCAGAGCCGAAGCTCCCAAACGGTTGGCACCGTGGTCGGAGAAGTTAGCCTCACCGGCAGCAAATAAGCCCGGAATATTGGTTTGCAATTCGTAATCAACCCAAATACCACCCATTGTGTAGTGGATTGCAGGGTAAATCATCATTGGCGTTTCGTATGGATTGTCGTCAACGATTTTTTCATACATCTGGAACAAGTTACCGTAGCGGGCTTCAATCACATCTTTCCCTAAGCGCTCGATAGATGATTTGAAATCCAGGTAAACAGCCAATCCGGTTCCAACACCAAACCCAGCATCGCAACGTTCTTTTGCTGCACGCGATGCAACATCACGAGGCACTAGGTTTCCGAAAGCAGGATAACGACGCTCCAAATAATAATCGCGATCTTCTTCCTTAATATCGGTTGGTTTCAATTTTCCCTCACGAATAGCTTCCGCATCTTCTTTTTTAGCAGGTACCCAAATACGTCCATCGTTCCGAAGTGATTCGGACATTAAGGTTAGTTTACTTTGGAACTCTCCGTGCACAGGAATACAAGTTGGGTGAATTTGTGCCATACATGGATTCGCAAACATGGCTCCTTTATGGAACGCTTTTACAGCTGCTGATCCGTTTGATCCCATCGCGTTGGTTGATAGGAAAAATGTGTTTCCGTAACCACCGGTAGCTAACACGACAGCATGACCAAAATGACGTTGCAATTCACCGGTTACCAAGTCACGGGTAATAATTCCGCGTGCTTTGCCGTCAACAATTACAATATCGACTAACTCGGTGCGCGTATGCATCGTTACCGATCCTTTGTTTACCTGGCGCATCAACGCCTGGTAAGCTCCTAATAATAGCTGTTGTCCGGTTTGTCCACGTGCGTAAAAAGTACGACTAACCTGTGCTCCACCAAATGAACGATTGTCTAATAAACCGCCATATTCGCGGGCAAAAGGAACACCTTGTGCAACACACTGGTCGATAATACTGTTGCTAACTTCAGCTAAGCGGTAAACATTGGCCTCGCGGGCACGGTAGTCTCCACCTTTAATGGTATCGTAAAACAATCGGTAAACTGAGTCACCGTCGTTTGGATAGTTTTTTGCAGCATTAATACCACCCTGTGCCGCAATGGAATGCGCACGGCGTGGTGAATCCTGAATGGTAAAGTTCTTTACATTGAAACCCATTTCACCAAGCGATGCTGCGGCAGCACCACCAGCCAGTCCCGTTCCTACGACAATTACATCGAGTTTGCGTTTGTTGGCGGGGTTCACCAGTTTTTGGTGATTCTTATAATTTGTCCATTTCTGAGCCAATGGCCCTTCTGGTATCTTTGAATTTAGTATGCTCATAATTCTATACTTCTTTTCGGTTAAAATTTAATCAGGAAATACAATGGGATGATTGCAAAACCGACAGTAACAACAATCGCGTAAATTTGTCCGATTACCTGTAATCTTTTCAACCATAGTTTATTCGCAAATCCAATGGTTTGAAACGAAGACCAAAAACCATGTCCAAGATGAAGTCCCAACAGAATTGCGCCAACAACGTAAAGAATACAATACGTTACACTTGTTTTAAATAGTCCCGCAACCAATGAATAGGAATCATGCATGATTTCTCCATCAATATCGACTTCCAGTAGATTTTGGTATTCAAATTTAATAATGTAGAAGAAGTTATAAATGTGCATAACCAGGAATACAAAAATTAAACAGCCAAGAACGAGCATATTGCGAGATGCCCAGTTGCTTGAATTTTTAGATTGGTTGTATCCGGTGGGACGAGCTTTCATGTTTTGAAAACTAACAATGAGAGACCATAAAATATGTACGATAAAGCCCAACGCCAGTAACGGTTCCATTATACGGATAGCCGGGTTGGTAGCCATAAAATTTGCCCCCAGATTAAAAAGCTCACCACTGTCGTCAAAAATCAAAAGTAAATTGATTCCTAAGTGAACGACAATAAACATCATCAGGAAAAGGCCCGAGATGCTCATAATAAACTTTTTCCCAATAGAAGAAGTCAGAAAATTGCTCATAGGATAATAGTTTTATTTAAAAATTTAATGTTTCTGATAAAGTTCCACAAAAGTAGATTTTAGTGGTTTTTCCCGCAATAATTGGAAGGTCAAAAATAGCTAATTTAAAACGTTTCTAAGAAAGATTCGATAAATATGTGTTAATGTCCAGTTAGTCAGAATAGTAGAAATAATTTGCTTGTAAATTTTCTGTTAACAAACCCAGATTGGCAATTCGACTCGAAAAATGAGCTGGCTCCTATTTCTTTTTTTTGAATACTGTCGCTTTTTCCTATTTTTGCAAAGCTTTTTTGTAACGATGTGTTTTTTACAAAAATGATGGTTCCATAGTTCAACGGATAGAATAGCAGTTTCCTAAACTGTAGATCCGGGTTCGATTCCCGGTGGGACTACTAAACAAATTATAGAACTTCTTGAATAATAATGACTTTTAAGGGGTTTTTATCTCGGGTGGTGTCAGTAACTTTTTTTTCAGGCTTGCCCAAATCTTAAGCAAAGGTTTTTTAATTTCATCCAGACAAGCCCTTCGGGTAGCAAAAGACTACGGCATAAACCCAACAAATAAACTGACAACAGCTTTCAAATTGTTTAGTATTAAAAATGAGCACCCCTATTTCGTGCCTCAATAAGCAAGCTCATTTTTATTAAGGTGAAACCCCTTTGCCTTATTATTTGCCTACTGCACACACGAAAAATCGTGGCCATTTATTCCGTTTCCTTTTGCTATATGTATGAAGTTGGAGAGGAGGATGTTTACGATTTGTGAGGGAAAACTCTATTTGAATTTCTAACACTCTAATATTTCGTTGTCCGCATTTTTATCAAAATCGAGAAGGATGATATAATTTTCACCCTTAATTGTGTCCTTTGATTTAAGGTCAAAGAGTTTTTGTTCTAAGTCATCAATCGCAACAATGTCTTCATTAAGGAGAACTTCTTTATCGTTCTTTATCTCAATTTTGATCTTGGAATTGTCTTGGGGTTTGACTTGTCTATACGAACAAGAAGATAGAATCAAAAAAAAATTAGTAAAATTCTCATAATGTTTGTCTTTGCAGGGTCCTAAAATTATATAGTTTATAACGGTCACTTGTAAGTTGTCGGGGCGGATTTCGGAGAGCGTTCCTGTCCGAAGGACACGAAACTGCAATGCGAGAATCCACAGTTGGCGTACCACCGAATCCCGCCCTGCAATATGTACTTTATCAGGGGGCGTTTTTATTTCCTGCAATTTCTATCGCTTTCTCCAAAATTTCATCCTTATCATTTTTTATGCCTTCCATTGTTCTTTTAACCGGATAGTCAGGAGGAAACCCGATAAGATGGTGTTGGCTGCCATCATGTTTTAGTACCTTCATTCCAGTCCACATAACGTTGTAACCACAAGGTAAATTAATCCAATTTACATTACCATTGCATCCTGCTGTTTGTTCACCAACAGTGGTTGCTAAATTATAATGATTGATTATTCCCATACTCGTTTCACCACTACTTACAACACAAGGCGCAGTTATAATAATACTTTTCGAAGTAAATCTAGGTAACTTTGGTTGTAAAGACCAATTGGTTTTATTATATGTTATTTGTTTACGGTTAGGATAAACAGTCTGAGGAATATTCCACCATGCAGAATTTACTGTCGTATCAATCAAATGAGGAATCAACTCAATCAAGCTTAAGTTTCCGCCCCAGCGATAGTCATAAATTACACTTTTTGCTTTTGCTAATTTTTCTAAATGCTTAGTGAAAATTGCAGAGGTGCAATTCCTTAGATTTACGTAAAAAATGTCAGGTTCAAGCTCTTTAATATCAATTGATTTATATAGAAAATTGTTTATTGGATTGAAGAACATATTTTTACAACGGCTGTTGTTTTGAACATCGAATGACAATTTTTTTCCATCTCTTTCTATCAAAACGTTAATAATCTCTGAATGGAATTTACTTCCGAATACATTTAGCGAACGGTATTGTCTTATCTGTGGCGAACCGGAGATTTGTTTTTCCATTTCCTCCTGAACTTTTCCGGATTCAACTCCATTTACTTTTCTTATAATGTCTCCGATTTTTAATTGTGGGTCGTTTGATGCAGTTATAACTATATTTTGCCCAATTAATTCTGTCCTGATTGGTAAATGATACAGTCTTTCACCATATACAACGCCATGTCCATCTTCCAATTTTGCAACCATTTTACTAAGCGTTTTGGTGAAGTCTGCTTTATCATTATTTGAATATGTTTCTTCTAACGTTTCAGAAAAAGCCTTTTCCCAATTAGTTTCAATTACATCAAAATACGGGTAAAAATGTTGAAACACATTCCATGCAATTACAACACTTGCCAAGTCTATTTGTGAACTAAAACTGTATAGAGTATTTATATCAGCAATTTCTTTTTTTAATTCATTAATGAGTTTTTCGTTGGTCTTTGGATAGGTGTTACCATTTATTTGATGAAGTGCTAATGGAACTACACAGTAGAGATTGCTTCCAATAGGCTCGTAAGTATATTCTCCAAATTTGGGAACATTTTCAAACTGGCTTCCTGTATATTCAGCTTTTAATGCATACGTTCCTGAGTGTGTCTCATCTTGGCTTAACTCAATTTTGTGCCCATTTTCAATAAATTGCCAACTATTAATATTAAAATCAATTTTACCGGTTTCGAACCCCAAATTTACATAGTCTTTTGACTCCCATTTTTGTCCATTTTTCACTGAAATTGTAAAATTATCTGCCAGTAATGAAATGTCATTTTTTAATGCACCTCCGAAATGAATGTACTCTGCATTATTATCAATTCTGCTAATAATTTCATATTTCTTCCATTCAGATGCAGTAATATTCACCGTATTTTTTTCAAGTAGTTTAGTAAAAGAGGTTGGAGTTTCACTCTTTGCCATTGGAAATAAAAATAACGAGGCTTCTCCTTTTGAATCAGAAGTTTCTATTTTAAAGTATCCTGTTAACTTTATTTCTTTTCCCCGAAAATCTGAGATATCAATTATTGATTTACTAAAAAAGGAATAAAAATTATTAGCTAGTTTATTGGTGCGAATGCTTTTATAAATGTTACTTTTTTCTCCAAGGTAAACTCCATAATGCTGCCAGGAAACAATCTTGTTGTTTAAAGTGTCAGGCGGCACGAGTGAATGTAAATCAACCGGTGATTTGATTTCTCCGACCGAAATTTGAAGTCCTTGAACAATAGGTGAAAAAAGATGAAATAATGTGTCTCTCAGTTCTGCATCAGATTTAATATTTTCTACTTTTTGAACTCCAAGGATTGCGAATTTTTCCCAGTCAACCTTTTGCACTTCATCACTTGGGTGAAACCAACGCGCATAACCATATAGTTTCCCGAAAGTTTTAATATTTTGAACGTTCCTTGTTTCTTTTTGACAGCTTAAAAGCATTAATATGCTGATGCAAAAAACTAAATATTTATTGATTGTTTTCATCTTTTTAAATGCCCCCCTAACGGTTTCGATTTTGAGTAGTTGCGTGGTTTGGCTCTTAATTTAGCAAGTATACACCATGCTGAAAATCAGCAAGAACAAGCAATTACTTATAATCATTGTTGTGCGTTCGTATTTTTAATTCTATTTTGTTCGATAAATTCCAAAACAAAACGGGCTCTTTCACTTATAGGTTTTTTGGGTATTTCGATAATTTTATAATCATAACTTTTGTACGTTTCGCTCATCTTTTCAAATGTTAAAATCACTTCTTCCCAATCTTGTTTTCGCTCGTTATCGGTTTCGTAAATCTCTCGCCAAGGCGGAAGCATAAATACATTTTTATTATACCTCCAATTTTCCGCATAGGATTTCATCCTTTCACTAATTTTAGATCCAATTAGTTTTGCATAACAGATAGCATCCAAAAATCCACGGTCAAAAAAAATCGGTTTTTCTTTATTTGTGTTATTCTCAATTTCCTCAAAACTCCTTATCGAACGGTCAAACATCATTTCTTTATATAAGTTCTTGTTTCTCCAAGGCAAAGCTTTTCCGTTATTATTTTGCTGTTCTTTTATTAATTCACGAGCGATTTCAGGAACAATTTCATAATTTGTTTTTTTTAGCTTCTCCAATAAAGTCGTTTTTCCTACTCCTGGACCTCCTGTTATGACATAGAAATTATTATTTTCCTTCAGTTTAATCATTGTCGATTTCGGTTCGTTTTATATGATGTAACCACTGATTTTTAATATTTTTCTTTTCGTTCAAGTTGGTCATTTATTGTCAAGTAATGAATTGCAATTATTAGTCTGATTTTCGGGTCTTTGACGTTATAATTTTTGTAGTTTTTTGCTAAGTCTGCAACCATTGCAGGTGAAATATCTCCCGCTATCTCAAGCGAGTTGTAATAGTTGTTGATTACACTGTCTTGCTCGCCAAATGTCTTTAAAAACTGTACGTATTTGCCTTGACGATTTAATTGAACATGCTTTATGGTGTCATTCGAATTCCATTTTTTCGACCAGCTAATTTCCCAAATGTCATTAAAAGTCTTTTCATCGAGTTGATTATAAAGTTCCTTTTGGTCGTTGAAATTAATCGATAGTTTAAAGTTTGCTGCTTTTTCAATGTCAGAGTTTTCCAGGAAAAAGTAGGTGTACACTTTTTCCAAATTTTCTTGGTTTTTATTCTCTGTCAAACCAATACTCTTATCAAAAAAACTTTGGATTTTTGTCAAGTCATTAATTTCGGTTGAATTAAACGACTCTTTAATTGTTTCGTCATTTGACAAGTTGTTTTGTTTTTGAGTAGTGCAACTGAATGCAATAATAATGGTTAAAACAAGAAATAAATTTTTCATATCGTTAGTTTTAAATTTGTATATAATTGCCTGTTAATGTGATAATTGGGAGGATTTTTGTTTGACTTTGCAAGTAACACCAAACTGAAAATCAGCAAGTATTTTCAGAAGCAGGCGAGAGCAAGCAATTACTTATAGCCACTGTTGTGTGTTCGGCTTTTTTATTCTGTTTTTATTTTTGAATAAATGTCCAAACTTATAAAATACCCGTTTTTAATTTCACAGTCTTTCATTGTTCCTTCGTGTTGAAAATCAAGTTTAGCCATTGCATTTTTACAATTTGTGTTGTCCGATTCGACAAAGCCTTCTATTCTATGTAGTCCTAATTCATCAAATCCGTAGTTACATATTAATGGCATAGCTTCGGTCATAATTCCTTTTCCCCAAAAGTCGGTCATTAACCAAAATCCGATTTCTGCCTTTTTATGTTCTTTACTCAAATCATTAAGTCCACCTGCACCGTAAAAAGTTTTATTATCTAATGAACATACAGCAAACCACATTCCCGTTCCTTCTTTCTCAAGGTCGGCAAACCAATTCATTTGTTCTTTAGTCGCGTCCAAACTGTCAAAACTAACTCCGTAATGTTTAATTATGTCAGGGTGAGAAAGCCCTTTGAAAACACTTTCAATATCACTTTCAATAAATGGTCTTAATAAAAGTCTATTGCTTTTTATTTTTATGTTCTTAGAGGTATTCATTATCGTTAAATTCTATTTATAGTGTTTTATTGTCAGCTGACAAACAGACGGTAAATTGTATGGTTAGCTGTGGTTTTCCGGGCGGTTTCCTTTCCGCATACACATCCCCTTGAGTTGGGCGGTGACGCTTAAACTGTCACTGTACCCACAGTTAACTATAAAAAATGTTTTGTGGCATTTTTTAATTTAATCTGTTATAAATCTATATTTTTAATCACGAACTCACAAAAGTCATCTCCGTTATCAGTTTGTCCCTCTTTTATCAAGTTCATTCCACAACTCTCTGATAATTTAATCGATGCAATATTTTGTTTAAACATCCGTGCTGTTAATTTATCTAATTTTAATTTTCTAAATCCGTAATCAATTAACGAATTACAAATCTCAGAGCCATATCCTTTTCTCCAAAATCTATTATTGAGAATATATCCTAACTCTAGATGTTTTAAATCATGAAATGAATTAAATAATCCAGCTTCTCCAATTATTAAATCGCTATTTTTAATCTGGACAGCGTATATTCCAAAACCGTTTTTGTAATCTTGATTTATTTTATCGTATTTCTCTTTAAGTTTTTCTTTAGTCCATCTAAAATCTGAATTTGGAATGAAAATCATATTTTGAGGATTATTATAAATCTCAAGTAGATACTCTAAATCATTGCTATTAATTTTTCTAATCAACAACCTTTTTGTTTCAATTATAATATCCATTTATCAATCCGTAAAGTAGGAGATAGTTTAACTTAAATCTCTAATTTTTAATCTATTTGTTTATGAAATGCTGCGAGGTTTAAATTGGTGCCAACGGTTGGTACATGTTGTCGGGGCGGATTTCGAAGAGCAGTTGGTGTACCTCCGAACCCCACCCTGCAATATGTACTTTGTTGTGTGCAGGTTTTTATTTTATTCTTTTTCCAATATAAAACATATAGCCATAGTACTTTTTGTATTTGTTGTACAAATCAGCTTCATGTCGCTGGGAAGAAGCAAATTCTGCTGCTGTTTTATTACCTTTATGATTTTCTAAAAAAGAGTTTAAATTCAAAGCCTGCTTTGTATAATAATCCGTCCAAATAGCTTCTGGCAACATATATGTAGCAATCGATAAATAACCCGCATTTTGCATTTGCGCAATTTTATTCGGGATTGTATCTATTTCTGAATATGCCTTTTGCCAAAATTCTTGAATTTCATCAGGTCGCTCGTCACGAAACCAAGTGTTTTCTGTAACGGCAATATATCCGCCTATTTTCAGAAATTTTCGCCATTCATTTAATCCACGCTCAAATCCAATATTATAAATAGAACCTTCCGACCAAATCAAATCTAATTCTTCTTCTTGAAACGGAAGATTTTTCATGTTTCCAACAATGCCTTTTACTCTGTCTTGAAGATTCTGATTTATAGAATTTTGATTAAACTTGTGAATAAAATCTTGCCACACATCAATTCCAATAATTTCGCACGGTGTATTTTGTCCTAGTGTCATTGCTTGACCACCAGTTCCACAACCAATATCGGCAATTTTAGACTTTTCAGTAAGCCCCGTTATGAAACTTAGTGCTTTTAGTGTCTCTTCCGTATTTCCCGGTCCTTGTCTTTCCGTATTTGAAAAATATTCATAAATAATATTTATGTCAAAATCGTGAATGGTTTGTTTTTCGTTGCTCATTCTTTATTTATTTCCTTTTTATAGTCTGTCAGTATGATGATTACGTATTTTAACTTGCACACAACGGTCACTTGTATATGGTCGGGCGGGATTTCTGGAAGAAATCGTGTCAGACCTGCAGGAAAGTGGGCGAGTGGTCTGACTTGTCAGACCGCTAAAACCCCCGCAATGCAATTTACAAATCCTGTTGTGCCCAGTTATTTTTTTACAATTTTTTTAGTTGTCATTCCTTTGTCTTTAAAAATAATGGTGATAAAATATGCACCAGAATCTAAAAATGAAATGTCGACAATGTCATTTTGTATCGTATCATCAATCAATATTTTTCCATTCTCATCTGTAATTCTGAAATGTTTATTCTCAATATTTTCTTCATTTTGTATTTTGATTATTACAGATTCATTAGCAATTGTTGGGTAAACAATCACATCAATTGAATTACTAAAAGATTGCTCTGAAGTTAAAATGTCGTTATCAGGAGACCAATAATTTCCTGAAATTACAATCATTGATAAAAGTTTTATTGTGTTGGAATAATAATCTCCATCAATTAAGTCATTATTAGAGAACAAATTTTCGTAAAGACTATTTAGCCATGTCTGATTTGAAATGTTTAGCATGGCTGCAACAGTTAAAGGCCCAACAAATGTTGCATTGTTCCAGTTGTAAATGGCTGTTCCGTTTAGATAATACCCGTTTGATATGTTGTTGACATTAGAACCGCTTGTCAAAATTAACCATGTATTTATTTTATTAATTGCGGTCTTAGCTCTTAAATCGCCATTTAATAAATAATCAGTTCCTAAGCGCCAGGGAACACGGCAAGCATTGTAATAATAATCTCCATCATAAATATTTTCTAAATAATTAGCTACTGCCGGACTTGGAGTTGTATTTGCATTTATAATAAAATCAGGAATTAAACCTGTTGTAGTACTATAGTTGGTTTGCATATTTTCAATTAGTGAATAGCATGTATCAATTACATTATTCCAATTGGTATTATTTGTTGCAAATGAAAAGGATCTAAAATGATCCGTAATAAAATCTGAAGGTCTGGTTCCATAAAAATAACTTGGGTCGCTTGCATCACACCAATCACCAAGTTTAACTGTCCAGGTCGTCTGATTTATTTCATCTTGCATTATAGCATTGATGAGGTTTATTGCTTCACCTAAATAATTGACCGTTCCGTTACTTCCCCATTGAGCATGAGCCAATAATAAACTGAAGGCTATATCAATATCGCCATCACTGGCAGCATCGTCATCTGAACTTGGAGCATCATTGCAAGTAATTTGTTGCCAATCCATTAAGCTGTTATTGATATTGCTGGGGTGTGCTTTGTAATAGATATATAAACCATCGAAATAAGTTTGAGCATTTGCATCATAGCCAGCAAAATAAGCAGTAATCATCATGCCATAACCGTGAGCTTCTGAAACCGTTTTTGCTCCATTTCCACTAAGAACATAATATTCATTGGTGTTTCCACAGTCGTTTTTGAGGTATTCTTGTTTCCATTCATCATAAAATAAATGGGTATGATTATCTAATTCTGCTTGAGAGTAATTGTTTGGTTTAATGTGACTTGCTGCATAAAGCGTATGATTTGGAAATGGAAAGTTGGGTGATTGCCCTAATGAGCAAAATTCATTAATTAGGATCAGAACTAGAATGAGTGTTATTGTTTTCATATCTGTTACTTATTCACTCTAATTGGGTACAACGGTTGGTACATGTTGTCGGGGCGGATTTCGGAGCGCGTTCCTGTCCGAAGGACACGGAACTGCGAAACGAGAATCCGCAGCTGGCGTACCACCGAACCCCGCCCTGCAATATGTACCGTGTTAGCAACTGGTTTTTTATTTTTCTTTCTCAAAGCTATTTAATTCGTCTAAAAATTTATCAGTATCAATTATCTTATTTTCATACCAATTTTTATTTATCCAAACAGACACGGGATATCCAATTAATAATGCCATTGCAACAGCAATAATATAGACACTTGGGAATTTAAAAATATCTACTCCTACTAAAACTCTTGATATTAATGGAACAGAAACGATAACAAATAAAGGTCCGGTGAAAGTCATAAACCGTTTTGCTCCAAAGAATTTCTTTTTATACTCGATAAGTTGTTTTTGGATTTTAAGAATTGAATCTTTATTAAAGTCCACTTTGGTGACAGAATTAAGTAGTCTAACCGATAAAATAAAAGATGAAATAGCCCATAACGAAGTCAATATGCCTGAAATGAGCAATTTATAGTCTGATGAAAATTTAATTACATAATTAATCACCAACAGAATAAAAGCAAACCCAAGCACCACATTTACCATTTCATATCGTCTGGGCGTATCCATCGACGATTTAGCATTATTTAAGTTCATCCTTTTTAGGAGTTCGTTGTTGGTCTTTAAATTCTCTGAGAGTTTATTATCATATTCCGACCATGCTTTTTTAAAATCTTCTAATTCCATGATTTTGAGTTTAATAGTTACTAAATTTTTCTTTAAGGTTTGTTTTAATCCGACTAATTTTTGTAGCTACATTTGTTTCTGAAATACCAAGAATTTCGGAAATTTCTTTCTGCTTAAAACTGTCTAAATAAAGAAGAATCAAAGCTTTGTCAAGTTTTGTTAATCCATTTATCAGTTTTCTCAGAATTTTGATTTTCTCGTCAAGTTCAGAATCATATTCAAAATCGGGCAAAGAGAAAATTGAGCAGTCAATTTCATTCGGTTTATCAATTCGTTTACAGTCTTTTCTATAATTTGAAATCGCCGTATTTAAAGCAACTTTGTAAATCCATGTTGAGATTTTGACGCGTCCGTCAAAATTTTTTATGTTTTTCCATAATTGCATAAGAATCTCTTGTTCTAAATCTTTCCTGTCGCTGGAATTTTGGCAATACGAATTGCATATTTTGTACAACAGATTCTTGTTTGTTGAAATAATCTCTATGAATTTTTCTTTTTCCAATTTTGAATCATTAATCATTTAATTCATTATTCGCGGATAAAGAAAAATATCACATAAAATCATAATATTTTTTGAGTGCTTCGGTCATTTAAACTTGTTGCTAACGGTCACTTGCAAGTTGTCGTTGCGGATTTCGAAGAGCGTCAGTGTCCGGTAGGACATGACGGTCAAGAAAGGAGCAGAGACAACGCACCGCACTGCACCCGCAATGCAATTTGCAAATTGTTATGGGGTGTTATTTTTTCCTATTTGTTCTTTTATCCATGCTGATATATCATTTAATACTTCTGGTGATATTGTTTCCTCTATCGTTTCAACTTCGTCGTAATAACCTGTTTTACAATGTTGAAAAAAATGGTTTAATCCAGAATAGTTGATTGTTTTATAGTTTCCTTTTCCACATTCGTCAAATGTATTTTTGAAGCCATTTAAATTTAAATCAGCTAACACTTGTTTATCCATTTCTCCATTTAATGCTAAGAAAGGTGCTTTTATCTTAGGTAAAAACTCTTCCGGATTATACGAAAGCAAATATCTGTACCATGGTAACATCAACCTTTTGTAACGTTCTCCTAATGTCTTAAAATTATATGATTCAAAACCGTCTTTTATTTCCATGCCGAAATATTTTTTAACGATTGAATCTTGATTAGTTATTCTTTTCCCCATTAACTGTTGCATAATGGTTATTTCTGCAAGCCTGTCAGTACGTTCCTGATTAATTATATCAATGGCTTTCTTTTCGAATACCATAATAGTGTCAATAGAAGGACTGGTAACTGTTAGTTGAAGTGATTTTTCAATTTGGGATAGTATTAATTTTTCGCCATTAACCCCTACGCCAGCTAATGAAACAATGAATGCAACATCATTCCTTTTCGCTCCAACTATAGAAGCAATAAGTCCACCTTCACTGTGTCCAATAAGTCCAATCTGGTCAGGATTAATATCTTTCCTATTTTTTAAATATTCAATTCCAGCGATTACATCCATTGCAAAGTCAAGGGAAGTTGCGTTTACCAAAGTTTCTTTTCCTGTTGTCTGACCGACACCTCTGTCATCTATGCGTAAGACGGCAATTCCCTGACGTGTCAGGTAATCTGCAATTACAAGAAACGGTTTATGTCCAAATAACGTTTCGTCTCGGTCTTCCTGACCACTACCTGAAATAAGTATGGCAACCGGATAGTTAGTTTCCTCTCTTGGGGTTGTCAATGTGCCACCAAATTTGATACTTTTATCCTCATTGAAATACGAGACATTTTCTACATTGTAAGGGAACGGCGGTGTTGGATTTTGAGTTCTTAAATACTCTCTTTTTCTTTTTAAATTTATCGGATAGATTTTACCCATTTGTGTCCATTTCCCAACAATCAATGTATCTTTTTGATTTATTCCAACAAAGCTGGCTTTCATCATACCTGAAAAAGTAATTTTGATACTGTCTCCAAATATCTCATACTTTGATGATGGATAATCTTGAACAGCTTGAGCTGGAACATCCAATAAACATCTCTCGTTGTTTAATTTAAAAATTAATTTCAGCTCAAGTTCGTTTACTTTTAGCAAACCTTCCCAATCAGTAGAAGTTCCTTTATTGTCTTGTTCTCGGCTTGAACAAGAAAAAATTCCAAACAATAGGACTAAAAGGATTATGTTTATGTTTCTCATTGTTTTGATGTTCAGTTTATGTCTAGTCCTAGAATACGGCTACAGGTTAAACATTAATTTTAAGCTACATTTTTAAACACTGCGTTTGGTGTTTTATACCCTAAAGATAAATGAAGCCTTTTATTATTATATAGTTTAATAGCATTTTTTGTAGCACGTTTTGCATGGCTGGTTGAAAAGAAGCACTGGTCGAGATAGAACTCATCTTTTAAAATGCCGTTAACTCTTTCAGCAACTGCGTTTTCATAACAATGATTTTCTTCTGTCATACTTATGTTTATTCCTTTTCTTTTTAACTCATTTACATACATATGACTGCAATATTGCACCCCTCTGTCGGAGTGATGTATAAGCCCGGCCGCTGGTCTTGTATACCACAGGGCCTTTTTGAGGGCCCGTAGGCATCCCGACAGCTCCAGGCTATCGCTGATGTCGTGTCCGATTATTTTCCGTGAATACAAGTCTGTAATCAGCGCTAAATAACAAAAGCCTTTAACGGTTCTGATGTATGTAATATCAGAAACCCATACCTGGTTTGGTTTTGTGATTTCCAACTCCTTGATAAGATTGTTGTATTTATGGAAATGGTGATATGAATTGGTTGTTTTAGCATACGCCCTTTTCCGTTTCACCAGCATATTATTCGCTCTGAGTATATTAAACAGAGAGTCCCTTCCAAGTTTAATCTGTTTGGCCTCAAAAGAGGGTTGCAGTGTTTCGTGTAGCTTACGTACGCCCACTCTGGGTTGCTCTTTCCGTTCTTCTTTTACAAGCTGTATTACTTGCGATTCAACTGATTTGTAGCGTTCCCAACGCTTAATGTATTTATAGAATGCATCGCGTTTTAGGTGGAATAGGGCACATACCTCCGACATGCTTGCTATACCCGTTTGTTTTGTTGTTGAGGTAGCTTTCATCAGGGCTTGATGTTTAAGTTTTTTTTAGTTCCTCAACACTTTTGTAGCCTAAGTTTTCGGCAGCCACTTCCAAATACGAATCTTGTACGAGCTTGTCTAAATCCTTTTTAATCAAGAGTTTTTTTAGCTGCTCAATTTCTTTTTGAAGTTCTTTTAAGCGGCTGATCTCATCTTTTGTTTGTACCATAATACGCGTATTCATTAAATCTTTGCGGTCGTACTTTCGTACCCATTCATTGATTGTACTTGACTGTATCCCATAAATCCGGGATAATTGTCTTTTTGAGTATTTACCCGTGCTAAGTTCGGCTAAAATTTTGAGTTTAAAACTCTCGCTGTAACGCCGTGTTACTCCATCATTTTTATACATATCTACTTTTTTAGTGTAGACATATTTTAGGACGTCACATTAATACCCCATAACGTAGAGTGTATGTTGCGTACCGGTTTTTATTGTGGTTTTCCGTCCGGATGAACTGGAAAATCGGATTGAAAACCGGGGACCGGGGTTTTGCTTGCCCGGTATGCAATATGACACATTGTTGTGTTTACGTTGTTTAAATTTATCACCTTTTTTTGATAAATAAACGGTCGTTGTGGAAACATTCCTTCATCCCCAAACAGTCACTTTAAAATCCATCTATTCAATTTATACCCTATAAGGTGAGTCGAATGGATTGCCTGTACTTGAATGGACAACGGCCATTTAAAATTTTATTTTTTCATCAATAAAGCCAAAAGGCTTTTCATTATATTAGTTTAAAATTTTCAATCATTGCCAGCCTAAAATGTTAAAAGCCTTGGGGTTAAATGTCCTTCCATTTTTTCCACCCCCTTGACTTTGTCGCCAAAAAATGGGAACTTTGTCAGGTCTTTCCGTCGACTCGACGTCAGAAGCACGCGCTTCCACGGTCTCACCGTTACAAGACCTGGTTCCAAAATGCGTTCAGCATTTTTTTTTACCCCAAGGCTTTTTTTAGAACATTTTACCATTCAAAATACAGTAATCGTGACTGTTTTCTAACTGCTTGTTTCCCACAATGAAACTCAACGGTCACTTGTAAGTTGTCGTTGCGGATTTCGAAGAGCGTTCCTGTCCGGCAGGACAGAACGATGTTGCGAGAATCCAGCGTACGACACACCACGAACCCCGCAATGCAATTTACAAATCCTAAGTTTACATTTTCTTATCTTTTATCAATAAACAGAAAGAACGAAAGAGTGGAGTAAGGTTGAGTTACAATTTAGGCCATCAGAGCCTGTCAACAAAGATTATCACCACTCTTTTACTACTGCAATACGATCAGTTCTCTGGGCTAAAAGCCTGTTTTTAGGTTGCTATATTACCGTAGATTCGTTCTTTCATAATCTAATGGTTATGTATAAAAGTAAACATTTTATTGGAGTTGACATCTCAAAAGAGACATTCGATGTATGGGATTTATCAACAGGGCATCATTGTTACAGTAATGATTCAAAGGGTTTTCGCTTGTTTTACAAATTAATGAAGTCCAACACTCATTGCGTGATGGAATCAACCGGAAGTTATTACCAACAGCTTGCCGTTTTCCTCTACGAAAAAGGGATTGAAGTTTCTGTGGTAAATCCTTTAACCATTAAACGTTTTATTCAGATGAAGCTGCAGCAGAATAAAACCGATAAGAGTGATGCTCGAATGATTGCATTGTTTGCACAGGAACAGCCACTTAAACAATGGATTCCGGAACCTGAATACATCGAAAAGAGTAAGCAGCTTCAGAAAGTTGTAGTGTTATATTTAAAGCAGAATACAGCCTTAAAGAACCATATCCAGGGACTGGAAAGCAGGGGTGTTAAAACGGGCAGGATTATCACTTCATTGAAACGTCAGCTACGTCATGTTAAGGATGAGATTGTCCTTTTGGAACAGGAGATTGAAGTGCTTATAAAACAATACGATGGTGATTTATTGAGCAATATAACTTCTATTCCCGGAGTGGGAAAAAAGACTGCAATTTACCTGATAATTATGAGTAATGGCTTTCGGAACTTCGATAACTACCGTCAGGTATCCGCATTCTTTGGACTGGCACCTACGGAACATACTTCAGGTACAAGTATAAACGGGCAGTCCCGAATCAGTAAACGGGGCAATCCGAATATGCGCAACCATTTGTTTATGTGCAGTTTTACAGCCAGTAAATGCAATCCTCAGTGCCATGCATTGTATCAACGAATTGTAAACAAAGGAAAGTCAAAAAAGCTAGCTTTAATTGCTGTATGCAACAAATTGGTCAAACAAGCTTTTGCCATTGCCAAATCAGGGATACCATACGATCCGGCCTATCGAAGTACCATCATCGATCAATAATTTTTCTTTGGGAACAGCCCCCAAAAAAACAGGGTGTTTTAAATCAAAAATTATGGGTTTTTATTTGTTTTTAAGCTCAGTTCTTTGTTGGCGGTAGTTTTTTATTTATAGCCCCATGTTTCAAATTGCTTTTTGAGGTCATAAAAGATTTCTTTAATGTTTTTTAAATATTCTAAATAAAGTACTCCTGAAATATCTGATGGAATTTCAATATCACCAGTCTTTATAATCGCGATTCTTCGATTTTCCTGTCCTTGAAATTTGCCTAAAAAATATCCTAGCTCTAATATTACATTTTGTCTTGCTCTGGATTTTCCTTCTGCATTATCGTCGGGTGTAAATAAGATTAGTGCAGCAGAACATTCTTTTGCAAGCCTTTCAAATTTTGAAATTATTGTTTCAACTGTTAAGTTGGGCTCATCCTGAAGAATAACAGGTTCAACTCCTAAGTCATCTTTTAGTAGTTTACACAATTCTAATCGTGCTTTATCATCGTGACCGTGAACAACGAAAACCTTCTTCGAGTCAACTGTGATACTCGGCGTTTTTGTTGTCTTTATAATTTTTTCTTCAATTTTTTCAGGTTTTGAATCTCTAATTGCTCTAGCGTCTTTGGTAAAAGCTAATAGAACGCTTTTTTCAAAATCAAGTTGTTTCAGATTATGGTGTATTGCTGTAAAGTCAAGTTTTGTTGAATGCCATTCTGCGAAATTGAGCAAAACAGTAATAATGAATTTATCGAAGGAATCGAAACTCTGTTGATACCAAAGTGTCATTAAGTATAAAAAAGCTCTTTCATCATCTTCTGTATTATGATGTCCAACTATTATCATGCTTTTTTGTCTTGAAACCTCTTTTTTGCAATCTTTCCAGACACCATCGAAGTTATTCTCAATGGAAAAAAGTTCAAACTCTTTTGTGTATAAATACTCACCGATGTTCAATCGTTTTAGATTTGCATATAAAGGTTTTAGTCGTGGTTCTTCGTCCATTATTTTAGCTTTATTATTATCAATTAAGTTGTTTGTTTTTCAAAATTACCGCCAACGTTCTTGTTATGGTGCGTATCCCGAAGGGTATGCACTATAGCTTTTGTTGTGGTGTCGTTATTTTATTTCCTTTTTTATCAATATAGAACCAATTATCACTCTTCATTTCAATTTGGTCTATTTCATTATTCTTATAATCGCATTCAAGAGTAACTTTAGCTTGTCTATTTTTGAATTGTTCAGCACATTCAAATTGACATGGAATTATAATTTCTCCATCTTCGTTGGCATATCCAATTTTACCATTTCTTTTTATGCGAAATAAACCTTCACTTATATCTTCCAGTTGGGCGTCTCCCCATAGATATGCGTCAAACATTATTTCACCTTTTCTATTAATACCAACTATGCCATCTGGACTCTTTACGATTGCGTAGGTGTAAAAATTCACTGAGTCCCATATGTGATATTTCCCGTATGGAATGACAGTATCACCTTTTTCATTAACAAAAGCACATGGTGAATCAAATCGAAATTGTTTGTCTGTTGATACCATAAAGAGTTTATCCTGTCCTTCAGAAACTATCAAATCAGCATATTCTCGATTACATTCCTTTTTAGCAGTCTCGGAATTAGTACATCTAAAAAAGGAAATCATAATTAATATTTTTAGAATATTCTTCATAACGTTAATGCACCACAACGGAAAATTGTAAGTTGTCGTTGCGGATTGCGGGTGATTGTCCGTCCGCAAGGACGAAAACAATCATGCGGGAATCCGGGGCGACAACCTGCACTGCTACCGCAATGCAATTTACAAAGTGTTATAGGGCGTTTTTTATTTTATTCATATAGTACTCAAGTGCTTTATATCTTTTTTGGAATATCTGATCTTCTTCAAAACTGATTGTCGTGCTAAATGATGTATTATAGTTTATCAAATTTAAATATACATTAACGTATTCACCATCATATTCGTATGGTACTTCATTTTTTTTATGAATATTAATTAATGAGTCTATTAGAAACAGATTCTTTGTTAGGATATATATTGAATCCAATTGATCATTTATCAAATTGAAATTTATTGTATCAATCGGGATTCTTTCATAATTCTCAATTAATCCAGAACTTTTGTTAATGTATTTATATCTGATGAAATGAGCATTGTGATTTGTAAAATAAATTAATTCCTTCTTTGCGTTAAAATCCCAGTCTTTTTTTATTAAATACTTATAATTATAATCATTAGAGTACTGTAAATCATTCATGTCTAAAACAACACTAAAACTGAAATCAGTCTTTTTAGAATTTGACTTATTGCTTTCAAGATCAACATCAATTATTTCCTGTCCATGACATAAAATTGATAATAATTGAGATAGGATCAATATTAATAGTCTCATTTTCATCGTAGTTGTGCGTCGATTTTAAATGCCCTATAACGGTTGGTACATGTTGTCGGGGTGGATTTCGGAGAGCGTTCCTGTCCGAAGGACACGGAACTGCGATGCGAGAATCCGCAGTTGGTGTACCACCGAACCCGCCCTGCAATATGTACCGTGTTATAGGGTGTTTTTTTTTTCAATTTTCATTTCTCCTTTTCTTTGCAGATTGTCACATAAGTCCATCCCTTTGTCAAATGCGATATCAAATTTCTTTCTAGATACACCTCTAACTCCGTGTTCATATGTGTCGTGAAATAAACCGTGCACGATTTGGTTGCGAATCTTATTGAAAAATATAATATCCTGATATTCTCTTTTAGTAATTTCTCCAATGATAAACAGAACCTTTACACAATTAGTTAAACTAATTTGATTAGCAATATCCCAAATTTCCTCCATGTCATTTGATTTTGAACCTTCCAAAATCAACAGTTCTTGAAGCTTTGTTTCAATGAATCCATGTAGCACCTGAATCGCTTCAATATAATTTCCTTGGTTATATGCACCTTGAGCATATTCTGTTGGCCACTCCTTTATTCGTATAAATTCTTCTTTTTCCATTCAACTTCGATTAAAATTGCGAACTCTTTGCAAGTCATTCTTTGAAATTACTCCATAAATTAAACTCGGGACAATCAATGGTGTTACCAGTCCTAATATTGTATAAACGTTGTTTGTTTTAAAAAAATAGTCCCATAGGAAAATGAAAAGCAGAGGAGTCCCAACAAGGAAAATAATTAATCCAACAATCAGCGCAACTTTACTTTCTCTCGCAGAAATTGAGTCGATATGATATTTTTCCTGGTGATTGCATTTTTTACAAGTCAATGGAATCCATTCGTTTTTTGATTTTTTAAAATCTGTCCGATTTACATTCCAAGTCCAAAAGGAAATATCTGATTTACATTTATTACAAACTGCGTAAAGTTTCATCTCATGTTGTTTTGTCTTTTTTTAAAATACCCTATAACGGTCTCGGCTATGAGTAGTTGCGTGGGTTAGCACTTAACTTTGCAAGTATATACCAAACTGAAAATCCGCGAGGATTTTCAGAAGTAGGCGAGAGCAAGCAATTACTTATAGCCATTGTTGGGCACAGTTTTTTATTCTTCTATTTTTAATAATCTTGGCGAATATTCTAATATTTTTTCACCAAAATCAATACTTATATCGATAGCCAATTCTTTTAATGTTTCAGATGAAAATTCTTCATAATACTTTGCACTCGTTTTAAAATCAGAATCGTCCATACTAAATAATTCAAAAGCTTTGTTGTCATTTGTTTTTATGAATAGGTAGTAACCAATTTTCCATAAGTCTTGACTCTTTTTATGATTCAAGTGTAAATCATAAAACTGAAATGCTAGTTCTGAACTTTCGTCACTTTCAGCATCATCAAAACAGCCTGTTCCACCTAAATAATCAAAATCAGTTCTATATTCTTCAAACGAATCTAAATTCTCTTTAGAAGCCAATTCAGCAAGTCGCGGATATAAAGGTTCTAAAACTTCCTCGGTAAAATCTCCGTAATAATCATTTCTTAATTCAAAGTGTCTATAATTTTTATGGAAACTCATTAAAAGAAAACCAATATCATCTATGTCTAATTTTGAAGTATCTATATTATTAGAAATTTCCTTTATTAATTCATAACTCGGTTCTATTCTATGTCTTAACCAATGATTTTTTATTTCAAGAAAAAGACGTTCAAATCTATCCGCTGCAAAAAAGCGCTCAATTAAATCAGGAAATTGAACCAACCTTCCTTTTAATTCTTCTCCTTCTATTACAATGATTTTATATTGTTTAGTCAGCTTAATACTTTCAAGCCAAGTTCTAGCAGCAGTAGTAATGTAGGATGAAACAAATATTACCAAGTAAGATGGTTGTTCTGCATCTGCCCAAGCCATTTTTGAATTTAAATGCTCAGGTGGCACTCCACCACTTGTGTAATGTTTACATTCAAAAAACCATTTCGTTCGTTGGTTAGCTATTGGATTATTGAAATCAAAATATCCTTCAATATCTCGTCCATTATCAGCTCCACCTTGACGCCATATGATTTGGCTAAAACCGTATTTTAATAATAACTCAAAACATAATCTCTCAAATTCATTTGGTGAGATTTTACTGAAGTCTATGTCGTCTGTTGAATATGTCATTTTTTAAATTGTGCCCAACTAGTTAGTAACAACACTAGTGTTGTTATATTTCTTTTATCAATTTTTAAGGTGTTGTTATCCCCCTCGATTGGGAGTGATAACAACACCTTTTATGATTAGTCGGATGTTTTGTACTCCAAAGGATTTCAATTCCATAAGCTATGGAATTTCTGAGGGTTCCCAACCTCCTCCTGTCATTTTTACATATACTTGAAATTATCATGGTTGGTTTCTTTCAAGTGTTTGTTGGGTACAGCATGTTGAAAAAGACTCATCGATTAAGATATAGTGGTTTGTTGAATATTCTGGATGCTAAATTTAACAAAAGTTATATACTTATGCCAGAAAGGATAGTTTATTATTCGCAGTATTTAATAAAGACCGATTAGGCTGAACCAATGAAAGATCAATAGGTAGTTTGTTTCACAATTACATTATTTAAACAGGGTTGAAAAGGTTTAAATAGATTGGCATTTTAGAAAAAAGTAAATTTTTACTAACATGAAAAAAATGATTTGTCTTATTTGGTGTTGTATGTCAGGTGGTTGTGATGTTTTTTTTGTTGTAAAAAGTAACGTTTTCGGAGTTTCATGATGAGACACGTTGCGGCATGTTATTAGCGAGCCGCCAAGCATTAATTTAAAAGTAAATAAAGGATTATTTCATTGTTTCAAAAAAATTAGCCGTTGTTTTTTAATATTGGTTGAGTGATATTGCAGAGGCACAACTTGGTTTTGATCTTTGTTTAACTTTATCCCAATATCTGGGCTCAATTCGCCTACCTGTGTAATACCTCAATCGATTTCCTTCAAAGTAGAAAATCAAGAAGATTTGTGTCCTGGTATTTTGTTCTTTGTGGCTTTTTAGATTGAATTAGATTTACTGCATAATCCCCAAAACTTAATAGTGTCAAGCATAGTGTCAGTACTTGATTTATTTGTTGAAATCAAATGTAATTGACTCATATGCTAAATTTAAGGGAATGTCAGATTTAAAGGCCTTTTGCAATCACTCTTGTTTTTTTAAATAGCTCATTTAGGATTATAGTAAATTAATACCGGTCGGATTACTAAGCACATTGTAAAACCTCTTGAATGATAATGATTTTCAAGAGGTTTTTTTGTGGCCTTAAGTTTGGACGCACTGCCTTTTTTCAGTTAATGCCTGATATTTTTGTAAATTGAGGCGCAATTGATTAGAAAATTTCTATTTACCTCATCATGAAAAAAAGATTGTTTGTTGCCATCCTGATTGCTGTTATAATTGGAGCTGTTTATTATTTAAACCTACTAATGCCTGTAGTTACCGGTTATGCGGCAAAAAACCTGGCTTCAGGAGTGTTTGTAGCTGGACGGAGTCAGGAAGCGATGGAAAATGAAGACCTGAATTTTTCGGTTGTTGCCTTCACTGATAATACGGTCGATTTTGAAAAGAGGGAAGTCGTCAGTCGTTTTTTATGGAGCGAATCAAAAGCTGTTTATATAGAAGGTTATGGATGTATATTGGTAAAGGAGTATTCTGAGGATGAAATTAAGGGTAGGTCTTATCCGCTTATTGAGAGCTTGCCGGTAAATCCTGACACCGTGCAGTGGCCGAAGGGAAATTTAATTGCCGATACGATTGCAGTTGACGTTGATACGGTTAAGTTGAAGCAAGCTTTAACTCTGGCGATGCAAAATACCATCCCGTTTAAAGGTACGTTTGCGTTGATGGTTGTTTATAAGGGGCAGCCCATAGCCGAAGTTTATCGGGAAGATTTTAATAAAGACAATCGCTTTTTAAGTTGGTCGATGGCCAAGAGTTTCACCAATGCTCTCGTTGGGCTCCGAGTGAAAGATGGAAAAATGGACATTCATCAACCCCTAGAGATTGAAGAGTGGCAGGATGATAAGCGGAAAGGGATTACTCTGAATAACTTGATGCACATGAACAGCGGATTGAAATGGAATGAAGGCTACGGCAACCTTTCTGATGTGACCATCATGCTTCATAAAAAGGGGGATATGGGATTGTATGCACAGCAAAAAGCCTATGAATATCCTGCTGATTCGGTTTGGTTGTATTCTTCAGGAACGACTAATTTGGTCTGTCGGGAATTACGTAAAACATTTGCATCTGATGAAGAGTACTTTGCTTTTCCACGCAAAGCTTTATTCAATAAAATTGGAATGACCAGTGCCGTATTTGAAGTGGATGCGTCCGGAACATTTGTGGGATCTTCTTATTTGTATGCAACCATGCGCGATTATGCACGCTTTGCTCTGCTGTATTTGAACGGAGGAAACTGGCAAGGTGAGCAATTGTTGCCTAAGGGTTGGGTTGATTATACAAGTCAGGTCGCCAACGGTTCAAATGGTCGCTACGGTTCGTTTCTCTGGCTCAATGAGTCTGCTGAGTATCCGGATGCACCCAAAGATATGTTGATGTGCAAAGGACATGATGGTCAATTTATTTGTATAGTTCCTTCGAAAGAGCTGATTGTGATTAGAACGGGTTACTCTAAAAAAGGAGAGTTCGATCTGAATAGAGTTTTGGATGGAGTTTTGAAAAGTATTGGAGAGTAGTCCAACAAATTCGGAATGAAAAAAGACCTCCGAAAAGGCCTTTTTATTTTTTAAGTTATGCTGCAATTATTGAAAAAACATCATTTAAAATATCGGGATACATCTCCCCAAAATTATCATCACACCATATACGTAGTTCATTGACGTCTTTGGTGCTCTCAGCCCATTTCACACATTTGATTAATTCTTTACGGAATAAATCCCGGCTAAAACTAACCTTTGGTAAAATTACTTTTGCATATTCAATCATAGTATTAAGAACGTTTAATTAAATTCCTTATCAAGATAACACAACTAGTCCTTTTTTGGTATGCTGAAGAATAGAAATTAACACGATTTAACTTCCCTTAAATTCAATATGAGGGATAAAAAACTGACATTCAGTAAGTAAAAAAAATAGCGACGTTTTAACTTGTTATATAACATTTGTAAATGTGATCATAGCACAAATAAACGATCCTCTTATTAAACTGTCTTTAAAATACGATTAACAAATGCAGAAACCTTTTCGTCCAATGTTTTGTCTTGCTCAAGTGCTTTTACAAATGCACTTCCTATGATTGCTCCCGAAGCATATTTACAGGCATTCTCAAAGGTCTCCTGATTAGAAATCCCGAAGCCGATCAACCGCGGATTATTCAATTTCAACTGGTTCACCCGATTAAAATAGTCCTCATGAAAATCAGAAACCTTATCTTTTGCACCGGTGGTTGATGAACTGGATACCATGTAAATAAAACCACCGGAGGCTTCATCAATCTCCTGGATTCGGGCATCAGATGTTTGAGGTGTAATCAATAAAATATTATGAAGACCATAATGCTCAAACAGTTCTTTGTACTCTTCCTGATAAACAGATACCGGTAAATCGGGTAAGATGAGTCCGTCGATACCAACTTCCTGACATTTCATGCAGAAAGCCTCAAGACCGAACTGGATAACCGGGTTTAAATATCCCATGAGGATTAGTGGAATGTTGACTGTTTGCCGAATTGATTGTAGTTGTTCGAAAAGCTGCTTGATGCTCATCCCATTTTTCAAAGCAACAGTACTGCTATTCTGAATGACAGGCCCATCGGCCACAGGGTCAGAGAACGGCATGCCGATTTCAATCAGGTCAACTCCGTTTTCCTCCAGCGTTTTAATAATTTCAACCGTGTCATTCAATTGTGGATAGCCGGCCGTAAAGTAAACAGAAAGGATGTTTTCCTTTTTATCTTGAAATAGTTGATTGATTCTATTTTTCATGGGTTTATTTTTTCAATTTAATGAGGTGCAATTTTCGTATTAAGTTGTTCTTTTTTTTGATTCAGGACACCGATGGACGAAACTCCCATATAATCATCCTCCTTTTTTGAGCAAAATTTTGATCATGGTCGTTTCATCATTAATAATTTTAGAGTCGATTAATAGCCGAAATGATCCAGGTACGTTTCCATGTCTTTGTCACCTCTTCCTGAAAGATTGATGACCGTGACATCATCGGGTTTCATCTTGACTTTTTTGAGGGCTGCTAACGCATGCGCAGACTCTAAAGCAGGAATAATTCCTTCCAATTGGGTCAGTTCCAGAGCTGCTTCAAAAACTTCCTCATCTGTTGCCCATAAGTATTTGGCCCGACCGGTTTTAAACAGGTGTGAATGCAATGGCCCAATTCCCGGGTAATCCAAGCCTGCAGAAATAGAATACGGTTCAATAATTTGCCCATCTTCGGTTTGCATCAGTATGGACTTGGCACTGTGTAGCACTCCCACTTTGCCGAGCGTTAAAGTAGCAGCTGTTTCCTGTGTGTCAATTCCTTTGCCAGCAGCTTCAACCCCAATTAACTCGACTTCTTCATTCTCCAAAAAATGATAGAAAGCACCGGCGGCATTACTTCCTCCGCCAACGCAAGCTATCACTCGTGTGGGGAACTCGCGGCCAATGTGTTCGTCCAATTGCATTTTAATTTCCTCACTAACCACAGCTTGAAACTGAGTAACCATATCCGGGAACGGATGTGGTCCGACGACTGAGCCAATGATGTAATGGGTATCAACCGGGTTGTTAATCCAGTCGCGCATGGCTTCGTTGGTCGCGTCTTTCAAGGTTTGATTTCCTGAAACAGCAGGGACAACCTCGGCCCCCAGCATCTTCATTTTTTTTACGTTCGGAGCTTGTCGTTGCACGTCTAAAGCTCCCATATAAACGATGCACTTCATTCCCATCAAAGCACAAACAGTTGCTGTGGCCACGCCGTGTTGTCCGGCTCCGGTTTCGGCAATAATCCGTTTTTTACCCAACGCTTTCGCCAACAAAATTTGCCCAATGGTATTGTTGATTTTGTGCGATCCTGTGTGATTCAGATCTTCCCGTTTAAGGTAAATATTTGTCCCGTATTTTTCGGATAACCTTTGTGCCGGATACAGCGGAGATGGCCGTCCCACATAATGTTTTAGCAGGTGAATAAAATCCTGCCTGAAATTATAGGAGCCAATAATCTCCATGTATTTTTGCTGAAGTTCTTCAATGTTCGGATGCATCATCTCGGGAATATATGCTCCCCCAAATTCACCGTAGTAGCCTTTTTTGTTAACTTGATATTTCATGTGTTTATAATTTTATTTTCTGATTTTTTGAATAAAAGCCTGCACATTGTCGACAGATTTCAAAGCCGGGCTGACCTCAAATCCACTATTAATGTCTAACGCATAAAGTTGCTCATGGTTGAATTTTTGGAGTGCTTCCACATCATCCGGTTTTATACCTCCACTTAAAAAGAAAGGAACCGAAAGCTGATAGCTTTGTAAGACGTCCCAGTCAAACTTTAAACCCGTTCCTCCGGGTAGTCTTCCTTTGGTGTCGAATAAAAAATAATCGACTGCTCCGCTGTAAGTTTCCAATAAAGAAAAGTCAAACTCCTCATCTACCGAAAAAGCTTTGAAAACGGTTAATCCTGTTGACCGGACCAGACTGCAATAATCGGGATCTTCGGTGCCATGCAATTGAGCCACTTCTATATTAAAATCACGGCAGGCTGTAATCACGTTATTCAAAGGTTCGTTCACAAATACTCCTACTTTTCGGGTTGACTTGGGAACGATTTCAAAAATCTCTGGGGCGGGATTCTTTCCAACATACCGTTTTGATTTTGAATAGAAAATATAGCCCAAATAATCAGGCTCAGCACTTAAAATACCCTGAATATTCTCAGGATCTCTCATGCCACAAACTTTTATTTTTACCTGATGCTTCATTTTAAATACAAGCTATAAATTCTTTACAAGCTTTTCCCGGGTCTTCAGTTTTCATAAAATTCTCACCCATCAGGAAGCCATTAAAACCGGCTTTCCGCAAGTAGCGAATATTATCAACCGACGACAATCCGCTTTCGGAAATGCGAATCATATCTGTTGGTAGTAATTTGCTTAGTCTGACTGAGTTTTCAATATCCACTTCAAACGTTTTCAGGTTGCGGTTATTCACGCCAACCAAATCAATTAAAGGGTTGAGCTTTTCAATTTCTTCCTCGGTGTGCACTTCAACCAGAATCTCTAAATCCAATTCTTTGGCTGTTTCCGATAAACGCAGCATTTCTTCTTTGCTCAAGCTGGCAGCAATCAACAAAATCAGGTCGGCACCATGTGCTTTGGCTTCGTACACCTGATAGGGGTCAAGCATAAAATCTTTGCGTAAAATCGGTGTCTTTGGATTAGTCATTCTTGCTTTCGCCAGATTTTCAAATGAGCCGCCAAAATAGTTATGATCAGTTAATACCGACAAGCCAGAAACTCCGGCAGCAACGTATCCTGAGGTCACTTCGGTTACTTCAGCCGTTTCATTTATCATCCCTTTTGAGGGCGATTTTGTTTTGAATTCAGCGATAATTCCGGAAGCACCGTCTGCATTTAAAGCGGCTTTCAAAGAATTTGTCTTTCGCTTGAAAAATGGAGAAAGCTTCAATTCCTCCTGACTGATTTTTGATTTAGCATCGGCAATTTCTGCCTGTTTATTGTTATTTATTTCGTCTAAAATGGTCATTCTAATGGGTTATTTATTATCAATTGTTGTCATGGTAAAATCAGAAATGACAACTTTTTAATTCGTCATTAGTTTTGTGAAAACCGCCAACGCCTTTTTACTTTTCAACGCTTCAGTAGCTTCGGCAACGCAGTCGGGAAGTGATTTGTCAGGACACATGCATTTAATTCCTAACGCAGCATTGGCAATTCCAACATGTTGCTGTGCCGGTGTTCCCTTGCCTTTCAAGATACTCTTAAAAATGAATGCTGCATCTTCAACCGATTTTCCACCCGACAATTCTTCCTGCGCATAGGTGTCGAAACCAAAATCAGCAGGCGATAATATTTTCTCTTCTTGCGACGAAATAACTTGTGCATTACTCGTCAGTGAAATTTCGTCGTAGCCATCCAAACTATGCACAATCATGTAGTTTTGGTTGCTGCTTTTAAAACTTCGTGATACAATTTCATAATCTCCAGATCAGAAACACCAACCAGTTGATTTTTGGGAAAGGATGGATTTAACAATGGCCCCATAATATTGAATAAGGTTCTTACTTTCAGTGTTCTTCGCACCGGTCCAACGTGTTTCATGGCTGGGTGGAAAAGTGGAGCATGAAAAAAACAAATTCCGATTTCATTCAGTTCTCGCCGCAGCTTTTCAGGATCGTTGGTAAACCGATAGCCAAAATGCTCAAACATATTGGAAGAACCACTTACCGACGATAAACCGTAGTTGCCGTGTTTGGTAACTTTATAACCGGCTCCTGCAATAATGAAACAACTTAAAGTTGAAATATTAAACGTGTTTTTACCGTCCCCACCGGTCCCCACCACGTCAATCGTATTGAAGTCAGAGAAGTCGACCGGAACGCACAGGTTCAACATCGCCTGACGAAAGCCAGCCATCTCTTCGCCTTTCACTTTTCGCATGCGGAAAACCGTTAAAAAAGAAGCAATCTCAGATTCGGAGAACTGCCCTTCACCAATTTTTGTCAGAATCGCTTTTGCTTCTGCAGCAGTAAGCGTATTTCCTTCAAATAAATAGTTTAAAGTATCTTTCATGTCAATTAGTTTCGAGTTCAACGTTTCGAGTTTTTTTTAGTTGTTTAACCAGTTTTCGATCATCTTTTCGCCCAGTGGAGTTAAAACCGATTCGGGGTGAAACTGCACACCACGCACATCATATTCTTTGTGCTTCATCGACATGATCTGTCCGCTTTTGTCTGTACTGGTTACTTCAAAACAATCGGGCAATCCCTCGGCATTAACAATCCAACTGTGATAGCGGCCAGCCTCAAATTGCTCTGGAAGTCCGGCAAATAAAATCGGATCGGCTACCACTTGGCTCACCGAAGTAGCAATTCCATGAAGCACTCGGTTCATATTGGTTAGTGTTCCGCCAAATACTTCGCCAATAGCCTGATGTCCTAAACAAACGCCAAACATACTTTTGCGGGGGGCAAATTCGCGAATAATATCTAGCAGCAATCCAGCTTCTTCGGGTATTCCCGGTCCGGGGGAAAGTACAATTTTATCGTATTTTTCCAAATCACTCAGCACCAACTCATCGTTGCGAATGACATCAACTGGCTGTCCGGATATCTTTTTAATAGCATGCACCAAATTGTAGGTGAATGAATCGTAATTATCTATGATTACTATTTTCATGATTAAATCTCCTTAGCAATTTCGATGGCTTTCTTCAGGGCGGCCAATTTGTTATTTACTTCCTGTAACTCGTTTTCTTCCTGCGAATCTGCCACAATTCCGGCGCCAGCCTGATAATAAAGTGTTTTTCCTTTGCTCAAAAACGAACGGATCATAATGGCATGATTCAAGCTATTGTCGAATCCCATAAAACCAATGGCACCGCCGTAATAGCTCCGGCGTTGGTTTTCGTATCTGTCAATCAACTGCATGGCCATGTGCTTGGGTGCTCCCGATAAAGTTCCGGCAGGAAATGAATCGCCTAGCACGGTCACCATGTTCGTATCTTCCGGCAACTTACCGGAAACTTCTGAAACAAGGTGAATCACATGCGAAAAGTATTGCACTTCGCGATAGCTGTCCACCACGACATCTTCGGCGTTGCGGCTAAGGTCGTTGCGTGCCAGATCAACCAGCATCACATGCTCGGCATTCTCTTTGGAGTCAGCACACAATTGCTCCGCTAATACCCGATCCTGTTCATCGTTGCCTGTTCTGCGGAAAGTCCCGGCAATTGGATTGATTATCGCACGACCTTTTTTAATACGCAGTTCTGCTTCGGGGCTCGATCCGAATATTCGGTAATCGCCGTAGTCGAAGAAAAATAAATAAGGCGATGGATTAACTGACCGCAGTGCTCGGTACACGTTAAATTCATCGCCTGCATATTGTTGTGAAAACTGGCGCGAAAGTACAATCTGAAAAACGTCGCCCCGATAACAATGCTCTTTGCCTTTGGTTACCATCTGGCGGTAATCCTCATCCGTGATATTGGATTTCTCATCGCCTACCAAGTTAAAATGTGTATCAGGAAATGATAGGTTTTTCAATAAGGATTCAATTTGTCCCATCTCTGCCGTTTCACCTTCCGGAAGATTTTCAATCAACGAGATCATGTCTTTGTTATGATCGATCGCAATGATGTATTTGTAAAAGCAATACTTTACTTCAGGCACGGCGTATTCATCTTTTCGCTCGGCAGTAATATCAATTTTTTCAAAATATTTGATCGAATCAAAACTCAGGTAGCCAAATAACCCGTTGGCCGGCATTTCGGCCACATCGCCACTTAACTTAAACGACTTGAAAAAAGCATCTAAATCGACCGCTACCGTTTTATGATCTTGAATTTTCTTTTGCATCAGCCGCTTGCCCATATGGTCGATAGTAATCAACCCTTGGTCGGCAGTAAAGCAATACATCGGCTTGATACAGATGAATGAATAGGCGTTTTCGTTTCCGTGATAATCGGAACTCTCAAGTAGAATAGAGTTGGGAAACAACTCCCTGAACTTAAGATAAACACTGACCGGAGTGAGCGTATCGGCCAGAATTTTCTTGACGTTTACTTGTACATTAATTGGGTTCATGGTATGTTGTATTATTTAAATTTCGACATAAAAAAAGCGGCTTACCGTGTTCCGATAAGCCGCTCCTCTGATCATGTCTTGACATGAAAGCTACCTCTCTCCACGGTATTGTGAAAAGTTGTTGTGCCACCACCAAGATGTTAACATGATCTGATTCATTTGAAATATTTTTTTAAATACCAATATGGCTATTACCTTCTTACCAAAAGAAGACCCCACCACGGAAGCCATATTGTATTTATATCATTATCTTTTTTGAACTTGTGACAACAAAAAAATGAATTTTTATTTGAATTGCCAAATAAAATTTCACTGACCTTGTAGAAATATTGATTTTTTAATGCATGAAGAAGGATGATTAAATGACTTTTTCATTACGCAGTCAGGAGAGGAGAGCCAGTCTTATACCTACTTATCCATATGAACATCTACTTGAGGGAATGGAATAGTGATTTTCGCTTCATCCAGTGCAATTTTTCCACTTTCATATACATCAAAATAAACGGCCCAATAATCTTTGGGCTTCACATGTGGACGAACAGCCAGATTCACCGAGCTGTCAGCTAATTCACTGACTCCAACAAATGGTGCTGGTTCCTTCAATACCTTGGGATGAGCTGTTAAAATACCCATCAAAACATCTTTCGCAGTTTTAATATTGGATTCATAGGAAATTCCGAAAGTCATGTCAACACGGATTTTTCCTTCGGTGGTGTAGTTGGTAATATCCCCGTTTGAAATAGCTCCGTTTGGAATGATGATTGTTTTACTTTCTGGCGACAATAAAATCGTCACAAAAATGTGAATTTCCTTCACTACTCCCAGATGTCCCTGAGCTTTAATCAAGTCGCCCACATTATAGGGTTTAAAAATCAGGATCATAACTCCGCCTGCAAAATTTGCTAAAGTACCTTGAAGAGCTAAACCAATTGCTAGCCCCGCAGCACCCAGAATCGCGATGAAAGAGGTTGTTTGAATGCCGATCATGCCAGCCACGCTGACTAGCAGAAGAGCTTTAAGTCCCAGATTAGCCAAGCTGGATACAAATCCAATCAGCGAAACGTTGACACTACGAACAGTCATTATTCGTCTGGTAGCCTTTGTAAATCGGTTAATGATCCACATGCCAATAACAAGGACAAGAATGGCTAATACGACCTTGGGAGCATAGATAAGCATCATCTCGTAAGCTTTGTCAACTAAATCTTGATAATCTTCCATTATGTATGAATTTAGGTTTAATTATTTTGATTGAATAAGTTACAGGAATTCTGTCAACAAATCAAGAAGAAAAGTTTAACCATATTTCTTTATGGAGATTGGTGTAAAGTAAACCTCCTATTTATAACCGGAACAATGTTGCGTAGTACTCCTGACTCAGGAGTTCATCAGTGCGAAAGAAGACTGTAATCAAAATAAAATGACAACTGTAGAAGTAAGTGAAACTTATTGCATAAAACATTCGTATCTTATAATCCTTTGCAGTCACATAGTCTTTGTTTTGTTATTAGGGACTTTTTTAGGGTTGATTGGTTGATATGACTGAAAAGAAACAAGGTAATTTTAGTTGTTTGTTTAAAGGAAGAGCGATAAATATCTGTTTATCGCTCTTCCTTTCTTCTTTAGTTCACCACTTCAAGATTAACCGGCAACGGCTTCCCTGATAACATGTTTAGGTTCGTAACCTCATAAAATAGTTGCAGGCGCTCCATTGTTTTTACTTCATCGGATGTACCCGTTAAATCGAGAAAAACAGTACGATGTGCCTCAAGTACAATTTCTTCAGGACACGAAAAACCGATAGAAGGTTGCCGTTGTTTCAAATGAAAATTGATATCGCTTGAGTTATGGATCATGATCTTTTTGAGCTGATGATTCTCCAGGCCGGCTTGCTTTGTTTTGATTTTAATAGAACCCATGAACAAAGGTGTGAGGAATTGTCGGTTACCAACCAGTTGGTTGTCGAAATATGCTACTGTTCGCCGGTCTTTCAAGGCTTGTTTGATGGCACCTTTCGATTTCTCTGTTGCAAAAACCAACGTCATAGGGCGGTGTGTTCCGGGGTAGACAATAGCAATGGGTGCATGAACATCAGAATTACAGAGCAGGGTTAACTGCTTGCTTTTTGCCCATTGCAAAGCTTCCGGGTAATATTCTTTTTCATTGTAAACTTCAATACCATTTAAAATTCCCTTTTCCAGCAGCTTGGTGTGTTCCGTCCACCAAAGGGTGCTATCGGGCTGTTGTGCTTTCCATCCGGGATGATTCCAAAACACAAATGCTCCTTGCTCTTTCGCTTCCAGACAAGCATCCATCCAGTCTTCGCGCTCTAACAAGTTGGCATTGGTCACAAACAAGGCATTGAGATGTCCGGGGGGCATTTTGCGGGTAATCTCACTTCCTGGAATAAGCACTATGCCCATTTGCTTGGCTAATGGTTCCGCAATTTCGTAGGATCGGTTATGATCAATTTCAGCCAAATCCTGCGAATGGGGCAGATATTCAATATGGTCCGTAATGGCGATCGCGTCCAGTCCTTCTTGCCAGGCTTCCTGCACACGGATGGTTGGCCACACATCACCATCAGAAAAAACGGTGTGCATATGAAAATCACATTTCAAGGTTTTGTATCCCGGTATATCAGGAATGGCAATTTCGGTGCGGCTTTGCGCCGAAACAGAAAGGACTGAAATGAAAAACAGGAAACTTGTTACGTTGGACTTTAGGTTGCTCATGATTTTCGAAAATTTAGCGCAATTTATATAAATCCTTTGAGATGATGGTATTGGGAAGGTTAAAGAATTGTTTTGTTGAAACAGGAAAGAGGGATATCGAATAAAATCCAATCGTTATTATTAAAGAGGAAAAAATCTGAAACGGGTAGCAATTTCTTGTTAGCCGAGGTTCAAGTCGTGCGGAGAATGTCAGAAATATATGCATGTCTATTCTTAACTAATCATTTGAATAGCAGTTGCTTTAAGCAATGAAGAAGTCAGCCCTAAAAACCATCCAACTAATGAAACTCGGATAGCCCACTTGAGCCAGTAATATTTCTTTTTATTTATTGAGCTTCTGTCAAAAACTAATTCAAGCAGATCATCCATTAAGTTTTCAGGATTTGAATCTTTAAATCCTTCTTTGTATGTTTTAATATTTTCCCAGCGTGTAATCCTTACGGGGTTTGAAAAGCCTACCCCTGAGTTCTTATTTTCACCTCTTGGCCAGATCGCGAATATTGAAAATAAAATCCCAAAACTTAGACATAAAAAACTAATAACTGCTGACAGTAACAAAAGTGAATGGGAGTAATCTAAAATACCTATTTTGTATAGTCCACTAATTAGTCCCGTGTTGATAATTATAACAACTAGAGATTTTTGGTCAGCAAACTTTATATTCTCATGAATATGTGCTTGTGTACCTAACAGAAACGAAATCTTATTCCAGAGTTTTTCCATCGTTCGTATTTTAAAGCTAACTTGAAAATGTCACTTCCTTCGATAATTTACTGGACGAAAATTATGCTGTTGGAGTTTCAATTCAACAATGTGTTCTAGTATTTGATAAACGATTTTCATTCTTAAAAGATTAGTGAAAAGACTAATTTATTTAGGAATTGGATAGGAACAATGCGATAGTAGAAATAAAGAAGCCTCTCAAGTTAAATGATTGAGAGGCTTCTTTGTCTTTGTCCTCAATGAAAGATTACCGAACTTTCATTTCTTTTCATCAAAACACTCAACTACCTGATAAAAACAATTTTTAAAAGTCTACTTGCTAATGAGTTATTAGTGTCTGGCATTTTGTTGCAAGTCCCATTCCTGAATATTCAATTTTTAAAATTGAATTTCCTTGTACCCCCTTTTCAAACATGGTTGTTTTAGCATAAGCAACACATAAAATTTTTAAAAACTAGAATGAACAGATTCGTTCAGAAATCGAATTTGTATTCTTTTATAATTATGTAGTATCAATGAGGTTGTCCTGAAATATTTGGACAGCCTCTTTTCATTTTTGGACAGACAATAGTCATATTAAAATGGATATTCTTTTTGAGGGTATTATATGAATTGTACGGGTTGGCTTACACAAATTCAGGTTCCGGTTATTCCAACTATTTCGCTTATGTAACTGGTCAAATCTCAGCTAGTGTGATGTCCTATAGGGTTGTTTGTTATTGCAATGCTATGTATTGCTGGAGTCAAGCGACTCCGGTTTAATCCATTAGCAGAAACCGGGATAAACACTAATGCCAGAAATCCAATTGAAATTCAGGGATTCGGTTCTGATATAAAGGAGTAATTCAAACTTTATACTAAGTACAAAAAAGAAACTTGTTACCCAGGAGATAGCAAAGGAATTAATCGATATTGCCCAAAAAAGGTGATTGGGAATTAGAATAATCTTTTCGCAATAGCTACTACTGTTTAAGCAGTATTATCGTGTCATAGTACAAACTATATAGAAACTACTGCAAAAACCGAATTTGCACAAACTGCAACAGTATAAAGAAGGCTACAATAATTAAAAACTACATAAAGTATCTAAATGATTAGTTTTATTTCCTCTTAAGACTACCACCAATCCTGTACATTTGAGCATGAACGTTATATTTTTATCTTTGAGGTTTCGAAGGACAGAAACATATGGGGAGTAATAACTCGAAGAATATCTATTCTGAGGACGATTTAATCAGACGCATTCTGAAAGGAGACAATGAAGTGTTTTCTCTGATTTATGATCGGTATGCCAACGAGTTACTGGCCTATGGTATTGGTTTGGGTTTCGATCATGAAACCTTGAAGGATACCATTCACGATATCTTTACAAAAATTTACGACGAGAAAAGTTACCTTGAAAACATTAGGAACCTGAAGTCTTACCTTTTTCGTTCATTAAAAAATCGTTTAATTAATTTGCAGAAAGCCAAAACCGAAAGTATAGACATCTCAAAAAATGAATTGGAATTTTCCGTTTCGGTAACCATCCTCGATGAGTTGATTGAAGATGAAGACCGCTTGTTTGTGAAATCTGAGGTGGAGAAATATTTAAATTGTTTAACCAGCCGGCAGCGCGAAGCAATTTACTTGCGCTTTATCCAGGAACTTAGCTACGACGAAATTGCCGTTTTGCTCGACATGACTCCGCACGCAGTTCGAAAACTTACTTCGCGAGCTATTTTGCGTATCCGAAAAGAAAATCGTATTACGTTTTTGTTTCTTCTATCCCTCTGTTTTGCTTGATTTGTAATCAAATTGTGTCTTTTTCTTTCTTTTTTCTAAAATAATGGGGACAAAAAAATGTATTTGTTGTCTTATTAGTATTATGGAAAGAAATTACACCGCTTATAATGCAGTTCAATTGGCTGCCGATTCTTACTTTTTACAGTGGCAGATGGTGAGCGATGAAGAATCCTGTGAATTTTGGGAAACGTTCAGGAATACCTATCCGGAAAAAGAAAAAGATATCGAGAGCGCAATTCGTATTGTAAAATCCATTCGATTAAACAATGTCCGGTTTTCAACAGAAGAAATGGATTTGGAGAAACAGCGGATAGAGAGAAGCATTAACCGGAAAAACAAATCTAAAAAGAAAGGGCTTTGGGCTGTTTCTATCGCAGCAAGCTTTTTGGTAATGGTAGCGAGCTATTTTTTAATTCGCCAAAATTTTCCACCTGCTCCCAGTTTCACTGAAGAACAAACTCAATATCAGTCAAAAGAAAATAAAAATATTGTGCTTACGCTACCGGGCGACAGTGTAATTGCTTTTGATGAAAATACCGAAGTAATTATCGACGAGCAGGGAAGCCTAACGGTAAGCGGAAATAACCAAAAAGCTTTGTTTGCAAGTAAAGTGCAATCGCCTGAAAAAGAGACTGAAATTAAAATGAATAAGCTTGTTGTTCCCTGGGGAAAGCGTTCGTCGCTGGTGCTGGCCGATGGTAGTAAAATATGGATCAACTCGGGATCAACATTAGAGTTCCCGTCGGTATTTTCAATCAGTGAGCGATTAATCAGAGTTGAGGGCGAAATTTTTATAGAAGTAGCAAAAAACGATACAAAACCTTTTACCGTGCGCACCGAAAAATTCGATGTTATAGTAACTGGAACGACATTTAATGTTACGGCCTACAACGACGAAACAACACAAAGAGTTGTACTGGTAGAAGGATCAGTAAAAATAGATATAGAAAACAAACCTACCATGAACCTGGAGCCCAACGACAAATTTAGTCTCACAGGCAACCAGGCCGAAAAACAGAAAGTTGATGTGTACGATTACATTTCGTGGAAAGACGGAATTTACCGTTTTTCCGGAGATTCTCTGGAAAACGTATTGAAATGCTTATCGAGGTATTACGATGCGAATCTGGTTTGCGCAGATGATGTGAAAAATATGCAATTGCGTGGCAAGCTCGCTTTACTGGACGATTTGACTTCCGTTTTAGACAACATTGAAGTAATCGTTCCTATAAAATATGAGATCGAAAATGATAAAATATTGATTAGTAAAAAATGATGTGCTTATGAAAATTCAGACCAGTGAAAAAAGTGAAGTGAAAAAGCAGATGTTAAAGTGGGCACTCTGCGGGAGAAACAAAAGCGAACCTGCTTAAAATTCTTTGTTTTCGCGAGGGATTTTAATCCCTAAAGCAAGCTGGTATATAAAAAAGAGTCGAATAATACCGACATATTATCCGACCCGAAATATTGAGCTTGCCCCATAATTTTTTAACAGAGCAAATTAATATCAATACAAATGTATGAAAGATAATGAATATGTAAAATCGTTGTCTAATGGCAATTATTCCCATATTTTAAGAGTTATGCGAATTACCATTTTTATTCTGTTTGTTAGTGCAACTTGCGCTTTTTCAAACTCATACTCTCAGCAAACGTTTTTTTCTTTTGAAATAAAAGAGAAAACGATTTGGGATGTTTTTAACCAGATAGAAAATTCGAGCGAATACGTTTTTCTTTTCGCAGAAGAGCTTTCGCCTGATCTTCAGCAAAAAGTAAGTGTCAAAGTCGAAGAAAGAACCTTGGATAAGGTATTGGATGAGGTGTTTAAGACAACAAAACTGGCTTATAAAATTAACGACCGCCAGGTTCTCATCTCAAAAAAAGAAACCAAAGCACCTGATTCGCCAAATCAGCCGCAAAACAGTAAAACCATTAAAGGAAAAGTTGTTGACGAAGACGGCGAGCCTTTGCCCGGGGCTACCGTTACAACAAAATCGGAACCAGTAATTGGAGCAGTAACCAATGCCGACGGAGCATTTTCGATTCAAATTCCGGAAGAAACCGGAGTGCTGGTTGTATCGTTTGTTGGAATGAAAAACCAGAACCTTTTGCTGGACGATGGGAAATTATTATACAATGTTGTTATGGAGCCTATGGTAACCGGTATTTCAGAAGTTATTGCCACCGGTTATTTTGTTCGTAAAAAAGACGACTTTACAGGATCGGCCATTACCGTAACACAAGAAGAGTTAAAAACCATTGCTCCCGGAAATGTGCTGCAAAGTTTGGAGGCTTTTGATCCTTCGTTTAAAATTGTTGAAAGCAACTTGCTCGGGTCGAATCCCAACCGTTTACCAAACATTAATGTGCGCGGCGCCTCGTCGATTCCTGCCGGCTCAGGCGATATTATCCGGCGCGATAATATTGGCAGTAATGTTAACATGCCAACGTTTATTCTCGACGGCTACGAAGTTGGTGTTGAAAAAGTGTATGACCTTGATATTAACAGGATCGAATCGATTACCGTTTTAAAAGATGCGGCCGCTACTGCAATTTACGGATCGAGGGCAGCCAATGGAGTGGTAGTTATTACTACCGTTTCTCCAAAAGAGGGCGAATTAAGGGTTTCGTACAATATGAATATTAACCTTAGCGCACCCGATTTGGGCTCGTATAATGTGTTAAACGCCGCCGATAAACTAGAGTACGAAAGGCTGGGCGGTCTTTATGATTACAATGGTGCTACAAGTCAGAATGAACTGGATGAACTGTACTACCAGAAAAAATACAATGTAATAAGTGGTGTTGATACCTACTGGCTTTCGCAACCTGTTCGGAATTCGGTTGGATCGTATCATTCGCTTTATATTGAGGGAGGAAGCAAAACCATCCGTTACGGCGTTAATTTGTTGTACCAGAATAATCCCGGAGTAATGGAAGGGTCAAAAAGGGATCGTTTTGGTGTTGGTAGTGATTTATCCTACAATTTAAACGATAAGTTTTTATTCAAAAATAACCTGAGCGTAAGCCAGGTTAATAGTGCTGAATCGCCATACAGGAGTTTTGCCAGTTATGTTCGAATGAATCCGTACTACCCGAAAACTGATGAAAACGGCGGCATTATTCGTGAAATTGATTCGTGGACCGATAGGAGTGGAGCCAACGGTTCGGAAAGTACCGAGGTTGTTCTTAATCCATTGTACGAAGGAACGCTGAACAGTTTCAATAAAAACAAGTACACCGAAATTGCAGATGCGTTTTCTGTTGACTGGCACATTTCTGATGCACTAAGAGTTAAGGGGTTAATGAGTTTGACACATAAGCAAACCGAGCAAGATGTCTTTATTTCGCCGCTTAGTAATTACTATTACTTCTATTCAACCGAAGATTTGGATAAGCGAGGTGAATATGATTACACTGCAAGCACCCAAACCACCATTGACGGTAATATTACAGCCACTTACAGCAAAGGTTTTGGCAGTCACTTTCTGAACGTTGCTTTGGGAGCAAATATCCGACAGTTTGAATACGATTTAAAAGGAATGGCTGCTACAGGGTTTTCGAACGACCGCCTAATAAACATTGGTTTTGCCAACGGCTACAAAGAAGATACAACGCCATGGAGTAGTGCAAGCATGGGAAGACTTTTTGGCTCGTTTTTAAACGTAAATTACTCTTTTAAAAACAAGTACCTGGTTGACATTTCTTTTCGTGCCGATGGTTCTTCAAAATTTGGATCGGATAATAAAGTCGCTCCGTTTTATTCGATGGGTTTAGGCTGGAATTTGCACCGCGAAAATTTTATGAAGGATATAAAATGGTTAAGCCAGTTGCGATTAAAAGCGAATACCGGTTTAACAGGTTCGGTATCTTTTGATCCCTACATGTCGAATACACTATATGGCTACTACAAAGACAACTGGTATTCTACAGGTGTTGGCGCTGTTGTAACTCAGTACGGTAACGAAGACCTGAAGTGGCAACGCACAAGAACTTACGATGTTCAGGTTGATCTTGGATTGTTGAATGATCGTTTGTATTTCTCGGGGCATTTGTACAACAAACTAACCGAAGATATGCTAACAGATATTACGCTTCCGCCATCAACCGGTTTTTCTTCGTATAAAGAAAATTTGGGCGATATCAAAAACAAAGGTTTCGAGATCAGTACAAAACTAAATGTTGTAAAAACAAAAGATTGGAGTGTCTCATTAAACGGAAACTTTGTACACAATGAAAACACCCTGGTAAAAATTTCGAATTCGTTGAAAGCCTTTAATGAAAAAGTTGATGAGGCACAAAACAGCGACAATTACAAAGGTGTTCCGCTTTTGCGCTACAACGAAGGCCAATCGTTAAACACCATTTACGCCGTTCGTTCGAGAGGAATTGATCCAGAAAACGGGAAAGAAATATTTATAAAAAAAGACGGAACATTAACCTACGATTGGGATGTTGCAGATGTTGTGCCGATTAAAGACGGTACGCCAACACTTGAAGGTTATTTTGGAGGTAGTGTTTATTATAAAGGCTTTTTGCTAAGCTGTACTTTCCGCACGTATTTTGGCGGCTACAACTACAACCAAACATTGGTTGACCGCGTTGAAAATGCCAGCCCCCGATACAATGTTGACGAACGCGCCATGGAAAACCGCTGGAAGCAACCCGGAGATGTGGCTTTGTATAAAGATATTTCTGACCTTGGAACAACCTACGTAACCGAGCGCTTTATTCAAAAGGATAATGTTCTTGAGTTGAACTCTGTGTACTTTTCGTATGATTTTGATAAAGATTGGATTAAAAAGTTCAGCCTCGAAAACCTGCGTGCAGCAATTACGCTGAATGATGTTTGGCGCGCCTCATCTATTGATGTCGAACGGGGAATTGATTACCCTTTTGCACGGAATTTTACATTTTCAATTCAGACCACTTTTTAAACGAATTTAGATGATGAAAAATTTATTATACACAGCAATTTTATTACTCCTGATGACTTCGTGCAACGAGTGGCTTGACATTCAGCCTGAGGCATCGGTGAGCGAAAAGGAATTGTTTTCAACACGAGAAGGTTTTTACGAAGCACTTAACGGGATTTACACCCGGAGTTCGCAAGCCGATTTGTACGGTGGCGAGTTTTCTGTTGGCACGCCCGGAGTGTTGGCGCAGAATTATTCGAACAGCGTTTACGATTATACGCACTACGAGAAAACATCGCTTTACGAATACACCGATCAGGACTTTAAAAACAGACGCAACGGCATTTGGGGCGCTGCCTACAACGCCATTGCCAACTGTAACCTTATCCTCGAAAATATCGACGAACAAAAAAATCTGTTTGGCGAAAATGAATTTAAAATGATAAAAGGTGAAGTACTGGCGCTTAGGGCTTATCTGCATTTTGATATGCTTCGTATGTTTGGTTCTTCGTATTTGACAGGAGCCGCTGATCCGGCCATTCCGTACGTAACAAGTTACAGCAACAAAGTAACCGAATTATCAACGGTGTCAGAGGTTTGTACACTTGCAATTGCCGATTTGGAAGCTGCAAAAGAGTTATTGGAAAACGATCTGATAATAACTGAAGAATATGTAGTTGGGTATCCGGGCGGAGAGGATGTAACGGAAACCGACAATCCGCTATTGTTTTTCCGGAACCGGAGACACCGTTTAAATTACTATGCGGTTTGTGGCGAATTGGCGCGCGTATATTTATATGTTGCCGACTACCCAAAGGCATTATTAAATGCCGAAATCGTAATAAACTCGGATAAATTTCCATGGGCAGATGTTGCTGATTTGCTCGAAGCCGATCCGCAGTTGAAAGATCGAATTATGTATGGCGAAATAATTTTTGGCTGGTATGCCGATGCGCAGGAGACAAACCTGTACAACCGGTTTAACAGTGTTGTTACCGGCCAGTATATCGACTACAACGCCGCTCGCTCGTTTTACGAAGTAGGAGGAGTTGGAGCTGAAGATTACCGTTTTAAAGCCTGGTTTACACAAGTAGCCAGTAGCAACGATGGTTCGCGCTACCAGATAAACAAGTTTTTGCGCGACGAAGATATTAATTTGCACCCACTGGTAATTCCCGGAATCCGGCTTGGCGAAATGTATTTTATTGCTGCCGAAAGCGCGTACAGTACCGATCCGGGAAAAGCCTGGATGTATTTAAACACACTGCGTTTTCACCGTGGAATTGGAAATGAGTTGAGCGATGACACTGAGAATATCGATTTTACTACTGAGGTATTGAAAGAATACCGCAAAGAAACGTTTGCCGAAGGCCAACTGTTTTTTGCTTACAAAAGGCTAAATGCAACTATTATCGGGCAGAACAACACATCGTATGGTCCTGACGCCGAAATATTTAACATTCCGCTTCCTGAGGATGAAATCGAATTTGGAAATCGTTAGTATAAACCCGATTTAACCCGGTTAATGCCGGAAATCAAGGTTTATCACAGTAACAAACATTTTTAAGCATATGAAAAATTGGACACTATTTATAATAACAATAATTGTTCTGGGGGTAAGTTCGTGTGGCGAAAATCCTGACTTTGTTTATCATGAACAGGATAATATTTATCTGGATTATGAGGATAGCACAGCCCGGGTAATTTCTCACTCGTTTGCTTATACGCCCGAAAAAGTTGAAGACACCATTTTTGTTCCCGTTCGTATTTCGGGGAATACAGTAAATTACGATCGTACATTTAAAATGGCAGTGGTAGCAGATGAAACAAGCGCAGAGGCAGAACTGCATTACCAGCCATTTAAAAGTGAATATACAATGCCGGCCGATACTGGTGCGATTCTGGTTCCGGTTGTTATTTACAACACCGATCCTGGACTGGCAGAAAAAACAGTAACTCTGGCTTTTGAGCTGGAAGCAACAAGCGATTTTCAGATAAATTTCCCGCACTTAAATTATGCCGAAATATCGTTTTCTAACCGTTTGGAGCAGCCCAATTGGTGGACGTTCTGGATGGGACAACTAGGATTATATTCGCGCGTGAAGCACCAGTTGTTTTTAATTTCAACAGGAACAAACGATATGCCTATAATGTCGGACCCCGATGCTTATTTGCTGGTTCCCGAGGCGCTTTATCATATTTCGCAGTACACGGCACTTGTTTCTGATCCTTTTTCGTGGGTTGACGACAATCCTGAATACGCGCTAACAGAAAAAGAGAACGGCGATTACGAATTTTACCTAAAAGAAACACCCGAAAAGGTTATTCTTTTAAAGAAAGATGAAGGTACTGGTTCGTACCAATTTATTGATGAAAACGGACAGAGTATTTAACAAAAGGAACAAAACATGAAAAAAATATTAGTAATACTGATTGCAGGCCTTGCGTTGTTTGCAACGTCTTGTATTGAAGACCTCGGGAATTACGATTACACAGCTCCCGAAGATCCGGTTGTAACGGGTTTAGATAGCGTGTACTTTGTAAATGTTGGTGATCAGTTGGTTATTAAGCCATCCATTTCGTACAGTAACAAAGAAGACTTGTCGTACGAGTGGAAAATCTCTATTCCCGACGAAGTGCGCGAAGCTACCTACGAAGGCGAAGAGCTAAACATTTTCTTTGGGCTGAAAACCAAGTCCTACAATGCACGTTTAACGGTGGTTAATAATGCAAACGGAATGAAATACTTTTATTATTTCATTATCACAGCACAAGCCAATTTTTCAGAAGGCATTGCGGTTTTAACTTCGGTTGGAGGAAAGGCCGAATTGTCGTTTGTAAAACCCGACGGCACCGTGCAATCCAATATTTACGAGCAAATGTATAACGAGTCCTTACCCGATAACCCACGGCAATTGATTGCCATTCAACATCAATACATGCAGGGGCTTCCTTATTTGGGGTACTGGATTATTTGCGGTGACCAGGAAAATCCGGGAGTTGAAATTGATGTAAATACCTTTCAGCGAATAAAATATTTCAGGGAGAATTTCTTCGACGACCAGGAAGGTTCGCTCAATGCGCAGGCTTTTATCCCTCAGGCCGCCGGAGTTATGAGCGGAATTGTGAATGGAAAGCTTTACATTGGTGCATCAAGCACTTATTACATCAGTCCTATTTACGGATTTTTTGGCTCACCGGTTCCCGGAGATTATACTTTAGCCAGTCAGTTTGTGTACAGTCAGGCTTATTATTTAGGCTACGATCAAGCCAATAACAACCTTTCTTATTTCGATGGCGGAGCTAATTTCTACGGCGATGCGTTTAATGTAACCGGCGATGCTTTTGATCCGAAAAATATGGATGTTGAGTTGTATGCGTTCGAAATGATTAGCATGGATGTTAATTACATTTTTGCCAAAGACAATGCTGATGACAAAGTTTACGAATACAAATTTGGGGTTATTCCAATGAATCCGGCCATGATAAATGTGTTGGAGAAGAACGAATTTCCGCGTCAGGATTTGGTTAATGAAAATACAAAATGGCTGCTTACCAATACCGAGATTGTTTACTTTACACATGCCGATAAAGTATACCGTTACAACCCACTGAACCAGGAAATTCGTGCGTTGGATACTGACTTTGGCGGCAGAAATGTTAGCATGATAAAACTGGGAACTGAAGAAAATACTTTGGTTGCAGGTACCGAAGGAAACCTTTATTTCCTGGATATCAGCACCGGAAAATACGGCGATATCAAAGAGAAAATATCGGGTTTGCAGGGAGAACCGGTTGATTTATACGAGAAAAAGAATTAATAAACGAGTTGGGTGGCAAAATATGTTGTTGCCACCCGGCTTATATTTTATATCCGATTTCAATTCAAAAAAATAAAAATTATTAAATGAAGAAAATTATAATGGCCCTATTGGGCTTATTGCCAATACTTGGTTTCGCCCAAAAAACATTTACAATCGAAGGCCAAATCAAACACCTAAGCGAACCTGCAAAAATCTATCTGGATTATATGGTTGGCGACGATAACTACTCCGATTCAACAACTACAGCCAATGGCAAGTTTAAATTCGAAGGCATTGCCAACGACGAACCCGGCGCAGCCCGAATGATTGTTGACTACACTGGACAAAGCAAATCTTACGGGGCTACTTTTGGTACTACAACCTATTTTTATGTGGCCGAAGAATCCATAAAAATGGAAGCCGACACTACCATGGAGAATGTAAAATATTACAACTCTCCGGTAAACGATCAATACAACGCTTATGTTGATGCGATCGGTGGTACGGTAATGCAATTGGCCGACAAAATGAACAAGTTATTTGCCGCTGCAACGCCTGAGCAACAAAAAGATCCGGAATTTAAAGTCGAGATGGATAAAAAATACAAGGCACTAATGGAGGAGCACCAACGCAAGCAAATTGAGTTTGCCCGCGAAAATCCAAATAGCTATTTCAGTATTGTGGCTTTGCGCGACGGCACCGGACAAGACTTTGATGTGGTTGAAACACAGGCATTATACGATAACTTAAGCGAAGAAGTAAAAAATACAATGCCGGGCAAGGCCTTTGTTTTGCGTTTACAAGCAGCTCAAACCACCAGTATTGGCGATATCGCTCCTGATTTTACCCAAGATGATGTGGATGATAATCCGGTGAGTTTGTCCGATTATCGCGGAAAATATGTGTTGATCGATTTTTGGGCTTCATGGTGTCATCCCTGTCGTGGTGAGAATCCGAATTTGGTGAAAGCCTACGATAAGTACGCTGATAATGGCTTTGATATTCTTGGAATTTCGCTCGACGACGAGCGAACAAAGCAGGCCTGGTTTAAAGCCATTGAAACCGATGGGTTAACCTGGACAAATGTTTCTGATTTGAAAGGCTGGAACAATCAGGCAGCACAGCTATACGGTGTTCGTGCAGTGCCAACAAACTACCTGATTGATCCTAAAGGAAAGATTGTTGCCAAAAATTTAAGAGGCGAAGAATTAAACAAAAAACTTGCCGAGCTTTTTGATTAAAAAACTGCAAAAGTTATTAATCTGTATTATAAATAATTCCAGAGGCTGCTCTTCTCAAAAGAGCAGCCTTTTATTTTACGCAATTCGCGTGCCCTTTTCTACTGCATCAAGCTCACTGCTTATTATTTCCCCCGTACTTTCGATAGTCCATCTTCTGCATCTCACATGTAAAATAAACGACCCAGTCACGGATGGGAAAATCCTGTATGATAACTGACTGGTGAAAGCTTTTGGAGATCAACTTTTCATCTTTGTGCTTTTCTGGCTTGTGGTACTTCTCATCAAGAAATACATCTATCGTTTTATCTGAAGAGGATACGTTCATGATATCAAAATAATCAAACATATCAGGTGGCAACATCAACTGGAGAAGCTCAATCTGATGTTCTTTGGGATCTGGCTTCATAGCAATTTTATTAAATCACAAATCTTGAATATTTTTTCCAATCCCCCAATTTTTTTTAAAAAAAAGCGCTTAAATCATTGATTTTAAGCGCTTTTGGTGTTGTTTGGTATTTCATCTAGTACCCGGGGCGGGAATCGAACCCGCACGATATTGCTATCACTGGATTTTGAATCCAGCGCGTCTACCAATTCCGCCACCCGGGCTTGAATTAGCGATGCAAAAGTAACACATTTTTTTTCTGCTCAAAAAAAATCGGAATAATATTTCCCTAAAAAGTATATCGGATCGAAATGGCTCCTCCATCACCCCAAAAGTCAGAATTCCCGATCACGTCGAAGGTTGGCTTCCAATCGACACTAATGCAGATGGGAGCTCTGGCAAAATGATACTCCAGTCCAAAAATACCATCAATTCCAATGACAGTATAGGCATTATTGTCGTCAGCCCAATTAACCCGGTTACCATCCCAAAACCCGATGTGTCCGCCAAATCCATAATACCAGCTAAGTTCTTCAACGGTAGCTGTTCCGTTGTGAATTTCATACAGGCCTGTTAAGTTTATTCCTTTCCACCGGGTTGTCACAATTCCTTCAATGACAGTATCGTGTTTAATGAAATGCTTGATGGTTACTCCATTTGAGAAACCACCTCGCAAACCAATGCCCGTGTTGTAGTCTTGGGCATTAGCCACTCCAGAAAGAATAAAGGCAAATACAAGTCCTGGAATTAATTTTTTATTATGCTTCCCATTTTCATCAAATTAGCACAGTTGAAAATGTGCGATATTGACTAAGGTGTTGTAAATAAATTAAATAACTAAAATATTTTTGTGCTAAATGCAGGCGGTTTTTTCGAGGAGTGGGGTTTTCGAAAGTGAGATTTGTTTCAAAAATTCTTTTGCCAGCTTAGGGGTATTTTCTTCCACATGCATCTTATTTTTTGATACCTTAGCAAGCAGTTATCCCATTGTTGACGGACTAAATAATGAATGAACAGGAAGAAAAAAGACTATTTGATCAAATTCGGCAAAGCGATGAAAAAGCCTTTGAAACAATTTTCAATACTTATTACGCGTCGCTATGTTTATTTGCAAATCAATTTTTTAAGGATAACGAAAAAGCCGAAGAAATTGTCCAGGACTTTTTTGTGAAATTTTGGAGCAAAAGGCAAAAATTGTCGATTGGCACATCGGTTAAGAATTACTTGTTTAGATCCATCAAAAATCACTGCTTAAATCATCTTCAGCACGAGAAAATTAAGGATAAGCATGTTCAATCTGTCCAAGAAAACTTCAACCAGCAGATCAATGAATCAGATTATTTTTTAGAAGTCGGTCTGTCTGAAAAGATCGCCGAGAGCATTGAATCCTTGCCTGAAAAACGACGTAACATTTTTAAACTAAGTCGGGAAGAAGGGTTGAAATATCAGGAAATAGCTGAACAACTGGGCATTTCGATTAAAACAGTGGAAGCTCAAATGGGGTTGGCTTTAAAGCAATTGCGGTCAAAGCTCGAAGATTATAAAGACTATTGGATTGGCTTACACATTTTTAGAATTGACCAAAGGTAATTAAGGGTAATTCGGTACAGCTTTGTCTTATTAACGATGGGAACAAACAAAAACATACCGCAGAAGGATTGGGAGCAGCTTGCCCGACAACTTTATGAAGAGCCGGCAAGTCCGGGAAAGGAAGATGTCGAATCCATTTTCGTTGATGAAGCAGAAAAAAAGCGAATCTCTGAATTGTCTGAGAACGTTGATCTTTATTTTAAAATCAAGCAATACAATACACCAAAGGCTTACGCAAAGGTGAACACACAGATTCATAGGCGAAAAGCCAGATCAGGGTCTAGAATAGTAACTCTTCGAACTCTGAAGATCGCTGCTGCCGCAGTGCTTGCATTGTTGGTTGTTTCAGCCGCCTATTACGTTGGCAAGCAGCCGCTTTCCGGGCAAACCTTAGCCGAAATTAAAGTGGACGACAGTGGGCTTTCACAAGTTGAATTGGCGGATGGAACGATTGTAACGCTAAATCGAGATTCAAAAATAAGTTATCCCGATCAGTTTGAGAGTAGCAAAAGAGAAGTTTCTATTGAAGGAGAAGCTTTTTTCGAAGTAACACCTGATCCCAGCAAACCCTTTATCATTCGTGCCGGTGACGTAACTATTGAAGTTCTGGGAACCAGCTTTACGGTTAATGCTTACCCGGGCATTGATAGGATTGAAGTTATTGTTGCTACAGGGAAGGTACAGTTTTCAAAAAATGAAATGGGACAGTCTTTAACCCAGATTCTTCTTAATCCCGGAGAGAAGGGAACCTTCGAAAATGGTAGTAAACAGCTGATCAAGAGCTTAAATGCCGATCCAAACTATCTGGCGTGGAAAACACGGTCGTTTGTTTTTAGTGAAACTTCATTGAAGGAAGTCATCAGCCAACTGAATAAAGTCTACCGTGTTCAAATTGAATTGAACGACCTTGGTCTAAACGACCTGCTGTTAAATGCTCATTTTGAAGAAGAATCATTGGATTTCATTCTGAAAGTTATCTCAGAGACCCATGGATTATCGGTTTCCAGAACAGGTGAGCACTATTTATTGAAGAAAGAAGCCTAATCGTTAAAAACAAATTATGCTATGAAAACAACACAAATAGAGGTCTGTGCTTCAATTTTCATATTGATTTTACTGATCATATATTTCCCTTCACGAGTCTACGCTCAGGAAGAAAAGCAAGGAGATCCGATCCTGGATCAAAATATCAGTCTTTATGCTGAAAATGAATCCCTGTCTAAAGTAATTGAGCAAATATGCGACTACTTCGACCTGGACTATTCATATAATTCTGAACTGCTTGAAGGAAAGAGTATTACTTTGAATGTTTCGAACAAGCCGATTCGTGATGTTCTGGAAAAGCTCATGAACGATTTCTATCTTATTTTCGAAATAGAAAACAATCTTCTGGTTGTACGCGACTATGTTCCGCTTCGGGAATCTGTCGATTATGAGAAAAAAATAAAATTTCAGCCTAGCAAAAACCGTTTTGAGTTTACAGACCGGAGACGCAAATCAGTAACATTTAAATTTAAATCTGCGAGTAACCTGATTATTATTCCAGTCAATATTAACGATTCGGATACTCTGAATTTTATTCTGGATACCGGCGTTCGGTTGCCGATTATTACAGAACTACCATATGTAAATAAGCTTAATCTGAATATGATGAAGCCCGTAAAGATTAGAGGACTTGGGAAAGGGGAAGGACTGACAGCCTATCGATCAGGAAATAATACGATGAAAATAGGTGGGTTAGTGGCCTGGAACCAAGAAGTACAAATGGTGATTAATGATAATTTCCAGATCTCTCAAATACTGGGTATTCCGGTACATGGACTCATCGGCTTCGACTTGTTCAAGGATTTTGTTGTTGAAATAGATTATGACAGTCAGAAAATTACAGTGATACAACCGGAGCATTATCGTGATCGGGTTCGAAACAAAGATATTGTGATGCCCTTGCATTTTGAGCACAACAAACCTTTTGTGAGGACAACCATTGTGACGGATGACAATGAGGAAGTACCGGTTAAGCTACTCGTTGATACCGGTGCCAGCGATGCGATCTGGCTTTCAACCAAGTCAGATCATCGGATTGATATTCCCAGTAAGCATATTGAGACTTTTCTTGGCAGAGGGTTAAGCGGTGATTTGTATGGAACGAAAGGACGGATTGGAGGAATCTGGGTTGGCCCACTGGTACTGACAGCGCCCATCGTATCTTTCCCGCAAAATGATATGATTGAAGAGTTAATTGTGGCAAACGATAGAAATGGCACACTCGGAGCCGAGATTCTACGACGGTTTTTTGTAACGCTGGACTATCCGAACCATCAGTTGAAATTACGACCAACAAGTAAAGTGCAGTCAGATTTTAGTTACAATATGAGTGGTTTAGATGTTTCAAGCCCCATGCCCGGATTACCTATTTATACGATTGATAATATCCGCAACGGATCGCCGGGTTATCGTGCCGGCTTGAAAGAAAACGATCAAATTATATCGTTGAATAATACAAACCATAAATCTTTGTCTTTAAATGATATAAATCTTATCTTTCAAAGTAGAGAAGATCGAAAAATTAAGATGAAGGTGTTAAGGGAGGGGACTGAAATACAAACCAGTTTTCATTTAGAAAAAGTCTTTTAGTGAGAAATAGTATCCTGTTTGTTTCCTTGCTTTGTGTGTTGCTGCCATTTGTATTGAATGCTCAGGAAAAGCAAGATTACTGGCCGGATGCCAAAGTCTCAGTTCAGATTAAAGACGGAAAATTAATCGATCTGTTTGATCAAATTTCTGCTTTAACAGGAATCTACTTTTCCTATGACCCCAGTTTAGTTGATGCCGATCAGCCAATCTCAATTGAGGCGAAGAATCAAACGATTGATCAAGTTCTGAAAACTGTTTTTTCGGAGCGATTTTCATTTCAATTTCTAAAAAATCAACTTATCATTACTGTTAATCAACAAGAAGATGGAAGCGGGGATTCAGCAGCAATCTTCAAGTCGGTTTTTAAGCTAAGTGGAAAACTAACCGATCAGCAAACACGTCAATCAATTCCATACGCCAGTATTTCGGTGTCCGGACATCCGTTCGGAACCATTTCGAATGGCGATGGAGAATTTCGAATAACAATTCCCAGCGAGTATAAGTCTGAAAATCTGGTTTTTTCCTGTCTGGGATACAGTCGGCATTTGATTTCGCTGGATACGCTTATGCAAAGTGAATTGGATATTCAACTAACACCGATAAATATTCAGTTAAAAGAAGTAAAAGTAACAGCGATTGATCCGATGGAAGTGATGGACCAGTTGATCGAAAATATTGAAACAAATTACTCCACTTCGCAGCAACTAATGACCTCGTTTTATCGTGAGGTGTTGAAGCAAAACGATGACTACATCAATGTTTCGGAAGCGGTAATGGATATTCTAAAATCGTCTTACGGCAACACCTTTCGGCAAGACAATATTCGCTACCTGAAAGGACGAAAAACGAAGGGAGCCAGACCTTCAGTGCTCATGGTAGACTTTAAAATGCAAGGAGGCCCGTATTACATCACTAAACTTGATGTTGTGAAAACCAGAGATTCGTTCATCGATCCGGAGTTCAGAGAATACTACAAATACAAAGTCGACCGGGTAATTCTGTATCGGGGGCGACCAACTGTGGTAATTCAGTTTGAACCTGATGGTCGATTCGACTACCTGACCTATGAGGGAGAGCTTTACATTGATCGCGAAAGCTATGCACTTGTTTACGCTGCGTTTAGTTTGAGTAGAAATGGTAAGAAAGTTGCCCGGAAATCCTTAATTCGTAAAAAGCCGAGGGGGTTCAACGTTCGCCCCATCGAACTGAATTACACGGCTTCATATAAAAACCATAATGATCGCTGGTATTTTAATGCCGCTCAGGCATCTGTCAAGTTCCATGTAAAAAGTCGTCGCGATAAAATCAATTCGGTCTTTCACAGTATTTCCGATTTGTTAGTGACCGATTATCGGGAAACCAACCTGAAGCGGTTTAGCCGACATGAAAATTTTAACTCCTCTGAAATTTTCAGTGAGATTATTACTGATTACGATGAAGATTTTTGGGGTGACTACAATATTATAAAACCAACAGAAGATCTTCGGAACGCCTTGAAAAAGGAATCTGCAAAAGAAAGTTCTTTTCATACCAATCCACAAACCAATCAATTAACTTTACAAAAGAGCATGCCATGAAAGCCAGATTATTAGCCATATGTTTTTTTCTATTTTCATTGTCAGCATCTTCGCAAAGCCCATTGATTAATGAGATTGCTCAAAAGCTGAATGACTATTACCAATTCTATCCGAAGGAAAAGATTCAGTTAACCACAGATAAGGATGTATATGCTCCAGAGGAAATTATTTGGTTTTCATCCATGATTACCAATAGTGCGGGGCAATTAGCCAAACCTGAGAGCCTGACATACCATGTAGCGTTGTATTCGAGCAATGGAGTGCTGATTAGTAGTGATACCTACCAGACTAAAGCCGGGGTAATGAAGGGTGATTTGCTAATTACCAATGGTTTGGCAGAGGGCAAGTATGCTTTGGTGGCATACACCGACCTGATTTCGAAAGCCAATGAGGCCTTTTGTAAATTGATATCCATTAACCCAAGAGATAAAGCCGCTGTTCGCCTGATTGAAACAGAACGACCACTATTTTTGGTTCCGGGCAGGTCAGTTAATTATTCATTTTTGGTTGAAGAGATGGACGGCTCACCCTTTAAAAAGGAGAAGTTAGAATATGAGCTGTTTGATGGCGATAAGTTAATTTTAGATGATAAAGTAAAGTCGGATGAATCCGGAAAAGTAAGCTTGGAAATAAAAATCCCTCAGAAAAATTATTCATCGCCTTTAAACATGAAAATATTTAGCAAAAGGAATGAGCTGAATTATTCGACGATGCTACCTGTCAAAAATCAAAAAATGGATGTTCAGTTTTTTCCTGAAGGAGGAACACTAATTGCCGGGACACAGCAAAAAATAGGCTTCACGGTATTCGATGAAATGGGAAATCCCCAACCAGTTACAGGTGATATTTTAGATCAGGATGGGAACAAAGTACAGACGATAAAAACCTTGCTCCCGGGGTATGGAATTTCTTCAATAACTGCAGAAAAGGGGATAAGTACAGTCTGAAGATGACAAGTGCCTTGGGCGAAAATCAATTGTTTCCGCTACATGACGCACAAGACGGGCTGATGATGACAATTACAAAAACTGATCAGGAATTTATTTACGCTAATCTCGTGCTAACTGGCGATCAATCCAATATTCTGTATCTGGTTGCCAATCAGAGAGGGGCTATTATCTAGGCCTCCGAACTTGAGATGAGTGGGCCGACACGCCTTAAAATCCCCAAAGAACAATTTCCTGAGGGGATCAGCCTGATTTCGGTATTTGATGAAAATCATCAGGTGCTTGCTCGCCGAATCATTTTTATTGATCGGGAGGATGACGCCCATATTGAACTTTCGATCCCGGATCATCTAAAAGTGGGGGAGGTTTTCAAATTTGGTCTGAAAGCAGATGTCCCCGAAGATTCCGATTTGCCAATCGTAAACCTGTCGATTAGTTCAATACAGGAAAAGATGGATTGGCCTTATAAATGGGACAACTGGTTATTGATCAACTCCGATTTGGAGAAGGTAATTCCTAATTTGGAGAGCCTGATGTCGAGGGAAAATATTGAATCGACCTTGAATCATATTTTGGTAGCCAACCAGCTCAAAAATTTCAAATGGGATGAGGTGCTGAATTTCTACTCGGAACGGGAGCAAACGAAGTATCATCAATCCGGACTTTTCGGGCAGGCTGTGAATCAGGAAAATGAACCTGTCCCCCATGCGAAGGTCAGCAGAAAGAATGCTTCTGGAGGATTTAGGAAGTAGATTCTCTTTCATTGCTTGTGCTTTTATTTCTATCAGACTCACCTCTGGGGTCATCTCAATCCTGCTAATTACTCTGACTTTTATTATCCATAGTCTTTTCTTTCCCATACCGTCTGGCGACAATGCTAATGTAGAAGAGTTGAAAGGCGTGATAGATCATCACGGGGACTATAAATAAGCTGCCAAATGATGATCCGGCAAACAGTACTGCGGCCATGACCGAGCCATGAACCAGTGATTTTTTCGACCCACAAAACAGCACCGTAATTTGATCTTCTCTGCTAAAATGAAAAGCTTTCGTCAACAACTTCGTTCCTTCAAAAACGAAAAAGAACAGAGCGACGACACTAGCACCTAAAATCAATAACTCGTGCACTTTTATGCTGGTAAAAACGCCATTCAAAAAAGAATCGCTAAAGCTCCGATACACAATGGTTAGGATAACCGACTTATCGAACAAGCTAAAATAACGTTTATTGCGGATGGCCCAATTCCCCCACCAACGATGTAAGAATAGTCCGATGCAGACCGGAATAAGGATTTGCATGACCAGATCACCAATCACTTCGGCAAAAGCAAAGGCACCGCTTTGCTTCTCCATAAATAAGCCAACCCACAAGGGGGTAATGATAATGCCAATAATGCCGGAGACACTGGCGTTGAAAATAGCACTCGGTATGTTTCCTTCGGCCAGAGACACCATGACCACTGAGGACGACACCGTAGAGGGCAATGCAGCCAGAAAGAACACAGCCAACCACAGAATCTCATTTTCAGTACCTGCCAATAGCGGACGAAAGGCCAGTATCACCAAAGGAAATGCGATAAAGGTGATGGATTGAATTAGCAAATGTAAACGCCAATTACTGAGATCTTTTTTTAGTTTTTCGGGACTCAATCGTAAGCCATAAAAGAAAAACAAGAGTGAAATGCCGTAACGGATCAAAACCCTTAACTCGATGGCACTCCCTTCGCCTCCAACACCAGGTATCAACCAAGCGAGCAGAATCATCAAAACGATGCCTGCGATAAATCCGTCGGGTAAAAGGCGTTTGAAGTTTTGAATGCGACTGTTTGCCATACAATTTCCATTTATTCGTATCAAGCAAAGATGGCTATTTTCGGCAAGAAGCAGCAAAACATTAAGAAATATTAATAAACATCACAGTGGGTTTCGATGTTGTTTCAATACTTTTGTAACCCTTACAACAGAACGATTTTATGGATTTTACAAACATCACCCGATACCGAACCAAAATGGAATATCGCCGCTTTGGCAAAACCGAGAAGGAGGTAAGTGTAATTACCTTGGGAGGCATGCGCTTTAAACATGGCTGGAACGATCCGCGCCATGAGATCCCACCCGATACGCTTGCTCAGGCAACCAAAACAGTGGAGTTAGCTCTGGAGCATGGTATCAACCTGATTGAGACGGCGCATGGGTATAAAAAAAGTGAAACTGCTTTTGGTATTGTATTGAATGAAAAGCTGAAGGTAAAGCGCGACTCCTATTATCTGATGACGAAAGGAAACGCAAATACAGCAGAGGATATGCGCGCATTGGTGAATGAGCAACTGCAAACTCTGCAAACTGATTATTTTGATTTTTATGGCTGGCATGGCATTAATACCATGGATCTGCAAAAATCAGCCTGTGCTCCCGGTGGGCCGGTTGAGGAACTGCTAAAAATGAAGAAAGAAGGCATAATCGGGCATGTTGGATTTAGCACACACGGTCCGTTGAATGTCATTTTGAAAGCCATTGAAACTGATTTGTTCGACTTTGTGAACCTGCATTATTATTACTTTTTCCAACGTAATAAACCGGCTATCGATTTGGCTGCAGCAAAAGATATGGGAGTATTCATTATTTCCCCGAACGACAAAGGAGGTCAACTGTTTAATCCACCGCAAAAGCTGATTGATCTCACCGCTCCGTTGCATCCCATTCAGTGGAATGCCCGATTCTGTTTGAGCAATCCGAACGTGCACACCCTCTCTTTTGGCATTACCGAACGTGAGCATTTCAACCCGATCAATGGTATTTTCCCGGCGTCGGCTCCGCTATCTGAAGATGATGCAAAGATCAAACACAAGCTGGATGAGCAGGTGCAGTCTGATCCGTATGCTCACTACGAAGGCTACGAAATGCTGGGCGATCCCTCGGGCCTCAACATTCCAGAGATTTTACGTTTTCGAAAACTTTGGAAATGCTATGACATGAAAGACTTTGGACTCTACCGATACAACATGTTTCAGGAAAAAGACCACTGGTTTCCGGGAAATTTCCCCACCTCAGAAAACCTAAAGAAAATTGACAACAGCAAGTGCCCGAATGAAATTCCGCTTGTTGAGTTAATTGAGGAAACACATGCCGGGCTTTATAAACCGAAAGAAAATAAAGCATAAAAATCCGACTTTAAATCCGTGGTCGTTAATGGCGTTTGTATTCCGCTTATTTCTAAGCTTTTAGAGAGATGCTATCTTTGTGCTGATTGGCTCCAGTCTCCTCATATTCGAGGAATCGATTCATTATTTTACTTATTTTTATTGAGGATTCAGTCAGAACTTTCGAACGCCATGCAACAGTACTTGGATAGTACATATCCAAAAAATCTTGTTTCACCCGGTCTTTTGACTTTTGATCCTTAAAGCCGAATTGAGCTCCCTGGTTTTCACTAATCATGATTTGAATCGATTTAAGCGCTCCTGAAGTTTTTGGGCTACAAGCGTACCATATTCAAACCGAATTGGGATATACAACTTATCGCTGGCAAGCTGCCCCATCCACTCTAGGTATTCTCCGTTGATGGTATAAAAATTCGTATCCCCTCCCCAATCTTTTTTTTCTCCATCCAATACATCGTCCAATCCAGCGAGGACCTTTTCATCTTCAATTGGATTGAAGAACAGGTGCATTTTTCCACGTTTGCCTTAGCCAGTGCAAGTCTACACTCAATATCGATTGGTAGTCTTTAAAAATAGTCTTCAATAAAGGTTTAAGTGCCACGAGTTGTGGCTCCATTTTTTTGCCTCCATAATATATTCCTTTTTCGTATTCGTACTGCCCTTGTAATGCAGCCTGACGAAGGATTGGGAGGGACTCTTTAATTATTTTATAGATAGCATTGAAGTGAAAAAAGCGATATTGTAGTTTATCGATTGACAACTTTCCTTTGGGGATTAGCAGATTCGACATTTTAGAATAACCCGCATTAATGCGTTGATACAACATTGGATTAATCACACAGTTTCGATTTAAGTCGATATTGTTTTCGGTTACTTTTCTGAAGTACTTAAATCCATAAGGATTAAGACCGTGAATAAATACGTCCCCCAGCTCATCGAGCGATAATCTGCTCAATATCTTATCACTGAATATGAGTTGAATAGCGCTACCGGTAAATCCTTCAATTTCGTGAAGTCCTGAAGTAAGAACCAGTAATTTCCGGAGTTGCTTTTGTGCTGGAACATAAAGCCAGTCAACTGTTAGGTCAGGGGCAATCATGCTATCGACCATGATTTTGCCAACCTGGGCGTTAGTATAGTTGGAGCTGATTTCTCTTGCAACAGTTCGAAAGATGCTGCAACATTCTTCATTGCTTTCGTGAAAATACTCCATGTTATCAGCCTTAATCGTGGTTCTTAAATTCTTCGACCAGTATTATTGATGCCAAATCGTTGATATCTTATTCTTTAGGTTCAATGTACGTAAATTTAGCAAAAACCCATTATCTGAACCCATGCGTAGCTCTATTTAAATTTCATGAAATACTAATTCAGGATACTTATCACATTTATACATTCAGGAATAATAAATTGGGACTGTATAGATTCACGACAATCTACCGAATGACTTAAAAGAGAATTGTACTTTAATTAATTTGTTCTACATTACCTATTGTCGAACCGCTTACAATAAGTTTGCATTGTAGTACTTCAACAAAGGTTGGAACTTGTGAAACTCGATATTATTACTAGTGTGGACACTCGAGCGGGGAAGAGTAATTGCTAATAATTATTTTAAAATATTAATCTTTATACTTTGCGATGGCTGGCTTATTTCGTAAGTTTGAATCACTTCTCAGCGTATACTATTTTCTCAATTTGCTTTGTGGAATAATTCTTCGACGTGAAAATTAGGATCCGTCGGTTGAATGCATTCAAAAGCGGTTGAAAAATGCAGATTGTGATAAACCATAAAAATTATTTGCTAAATTATGAAATCGATTTTAGTTATCGCTATTTCCTTATTTTGTCTTTCATTCACAAAAACTGAGGGAAATGAAGAAGCCAATGATGCGAGTGATCACAAGAACGGATATTACATCCTCGTCGAGGATTATACCGATCGTACAAACCACAAGTATCTGGTTGAATCGAAAGACTCAGTAGATGTCATCTTTAATAACTTTTTTGAATCGCAGCTTGCCCTTGGAAAGATCAACTATCCGATTTCAATTGATAATGGACAAACTAGTTTTTTTGTGGCTCGCGTGAAGCTTTTCGAATCGAGAAATGGGAAAACAAAATTTAAACATTTGAAGTATCCAAAGATTTATAACAAACGGAAACAACAGGATCCAACCGAGTTTTAGTATTTTTTTGCGAAGTTCTATTTCAACCTGCCATTCAGCTAAATAAAATCGTATTTAAGATTGAAAGCCATTTTCATTTGCTGTGAAACGTTGACTTTACCCTTGGTCTGTATAGACGCAACCACGAAGGCTTGGTTAGGTACTTATTTTTCAATTCTACTAATCGTTTTGTTTTTAACAGATTTTGGCTCAGATATTGTTTATTATAGAATCTCATGCTAAACTCGTCACAATACAATATTTCAAGTTGATTTTGTAAACAATCGCGAATAGATCAGCTTGTATTGACCTGTCAAAAAATATTTAATGCTAGTTTAGCAGTGAAGTTATTAACTTTTAAAAGAGCAAATTTAATTCATTACAAACTACGATTATTATGAAAAAACCGAGTATAACGAAAATAATAGTTCTTGCGATTGCCATTATTTTGGCCGGATATTTTATTGGCAATATGCATAAAAATGGTATTCAATCGAACAGGCATGTTGAGGTGAAAGGCTTATCAGAACGAGAAGTTAAGGCTGATCTGGCTGTTTGGCCAATTCAAATTACACTTACGGGCAATGATTTGAAGTTGTTAAAAACTGAAATTGAAGATCAGAAAAAACAGGTGCAGCAGTTTTTTGTCGATCATGGTTTTACGGCTGAAGAGCTGAGCATGGGATCGACCAATATTGATGATGCCCGTGCACAAATGTATGGTGGTAATATGCAAAACCGCCAATATCGATATATTGTGAAAACCGAATTTACGGTGCGAACCGACGATGTTGGTCGGTTGCAGGCAGCATTAAGCGAATCTCTCTCATTGATATCGAAAGGAATTGTAATTGGATCGAAAAATACCTGGAGACCAGTGGAATTTATTTTCACCAAATTGAATGAAATTAAACCATCAATGATCGAGGAGGCTACAAAAAATGCCCGTGAAGTAGCTAAGAAATTTGCCATGGACTCGAACTCTAAAGTCGGTAAAATTAAAACTGCTCGTCAAGGTTTATTTACGATTTCAGACCGTGATCAAAACACGCCGCATATTAAAATCGTTCGAGTAGTTTCTACTATCGATTACTTTTTGGAAGACTAGCTTTATAGTAAAATCGAAGAGGAGTGTTCATTCTTGCCTTCAAAAAAACACTAAATATTCCAAGTGGCGTTGAGTGCCATTCCTACTGACTGTAGTCTGACTTTTGTGTAGCCAATATCTTCAAGGAAGTTTTAAGTAGGGTTGCAAATTGATGCTGATTTTTCTCTAAGGCATGAGGCAGTTGTAAACACGGTGTGTCTAGGCAAACCGTGTTTTTTTTACAGTTGCACCTAGAGGCTTTTGTTTTTATGCTGACTTAATCATTTTTTGTTCATTATGCATGCAGGTAGATTTCTCCTTAAGGGGGGCGTAATGTTTTATAATCATTTGTTAAAGAAATACTGATCTGTAATATTTCTGTAATAATATTCAAGTGTCTGAATTATAGCATATAGGGTGTCTCAGGAGAGGTTCGTTATACATATGTATCCGATAATTTAATTGTTTTGTAATATTTTATTAATCCGGCTGTAATGCAATAGATATTCATTTGCCAACGAATTCCGCTGTTAAAGGAATTTAAAGTTTTACAATCTTAAGTATATGAAAAAAGTTAGTCTTTTGTTATTAGCATTGCTCAGCTTTGCTGTAACAGGAATGTCCCAAACGGACGAGTTTAAACCAGGTGGAAAACCATTTATGAAAATTTTTAGTAATTATCACAGTACATTTTCTGATGGGGAATCAGCTTCCGCCTTCGAACTAACCAGGCTGTACCTTGGCTACGAGTATAACTTCAGCGAAAACTTTTCAGCAAAAGCAAATCTGGATATCGGTGATCCCGGTGTTGGTAGTTTGGAAATGACTGCCTACGTGAAAAACGCCTATTTAAGATATAAGGCAGACGATTTCACAGTAAATTTTGGTTTGATTTCAACTACGGCTTTTAAAACTCAGGAAAGTGCCTGGGGGTACCGTTACATTGCGAAATCATTTCAAGATGCCTATAAGTTCAACTCTAGTGCTGACTTAGGAGTAAGTGTCGCGTATAAGTTTTGTGATTTCTTCAGTGCCGATGTCATCGTTACCAACGGCGAAGGGTACAAAAAATTACAGTCAGACAGTACTTTCCGCACAGGTTTTGGTCTTACTGCCAATCCGGTTGAAAAGCTAACTGCACGCATTTACTACGACTTTATTACCGACAAAAATACACAATCTTCATTGGCGACTTTTATTGGTTATGCCGGCGATAATTTCTCATTAGGAGCCGAGTATAATCAACAGTTTAATGTTAAGTATGTTGAGGATCGCGAGTTGAGCGGTACCTCGTTTTACGGAACAATGAAAGCTTCTTCAAAAGTGAAGGTTTTTGCACGTTACGATAATCTATTTTCCAATACTGTTTCTGGTGGTTCTGCCGACTGGAATCTTTCGAATGATGGTCAGCTATACATCGCTGGTTTGGAGTATGCTCCAGTGAAAGGTATCAAGCTTTCACCTAACTTCCAGGGATGGAGTCCTGCCGATGACAGTGAGGAATTTAGTGCTTCAATATTTTTGAATTGTGAAATCAAATTTTAATCAATAAATGATTTAATCATGAGAGTATTTTTATCTTTTATTTTGGCTGTTGTGCTTTTTAGTGCTTGTCAAAACTCAGCAAAAAAATCAAATTCAAGCGGTGAAAATGTTAGTTTAACTGCTGCTGGTGCGACTTTCCCATTGCCATATTACAACTTGGCATTCAAAGACTATACAAAAAAAGCAGGAACCTTGGTTACCTATGGTGGTATTGGTTCCGGAGGTGGTATTCGTAGTCTGAAAGACAAAGTAGTTGATTTTGGAGCTACCGATGCTTATTTAAGTGATGACAAATTAGCAGAGATGCCTGGTGAAGTAGTTCACATTCCTACCTGCATGGGAGCCGTGGTAATTGCCTACAATTTACCTGGAATTGATGAGCTAAAACTATCGGATGCCTTGTTGGAGAAAATTTTCATGGGTGAAATTACAAACTGGAACGATGCCGAATTGAAAGCAAACAACCCGGGAGTAGCTCTTCCTGACCTGGAAATTACTTTTGTGCACCGTTCGGATGGTAGCGGGACCACTTACATTTTTAGCGATTATATGACTAAAGTTAGCAAAAAATGGGCAGACGAAGTAGGAACAGGAAAATCATTGAAATGGCCCGTTGGAATGGGAGCAAAGGGGAATCCCGGAGTTGCCGGAACAATAAGTCAAGCTGAAGGTGCTGTTGGTTACATCGGTTCTGAATTTGCTTTCGCACAAAAAATTCAAACCGCCAAAGTACAGAACAGCAGCGGCGAATATATTTTGCCAAGCATCGAAAGTATCAGTGCAGCAGCACAAGGAGAAATTCCTGCTGATACTCGTGTCATGTTGACTAATTCATCTGATCCTGCTTCATACCCAATCAGTGGTTTTACCTGGATTATTTTGTACAAAGATCAGGCGTACGACGGGCGCTCAATGGCGCAAGCCAAAGCAACAGTTGAATTCCTTGATTGGATGGTGAGCGAAGAAGCACAAGCACAGGCTGCAAAAGTAAACTATGCTCCGCTTCCTGAAGCAGCTGTTCAAAAAGCAAAAGCAATTCTTCGTAGCGTTACTTACGAGGGCAAAACTATTTTGGAGTAGTAATACACCTCTCAAAACTGGAAAATGAATAGTGATAAAATCACAAAAACCGTTTTATTTTCAGTTTCAATATTAATCTTAATGTTGGCTGCAGGTATGCTATACTCTCTGGTAGGAGGTGCCATACCTGCATTCAAGGAATTTGGGCTGAAGTTTATCTTTTCCGGAGAATGGAACCCAACCGAAGGTGAAGAAAACTATGGAGCTTTGCCGTTTATTGTTGGAACACTGATGACTTCCTTTGGCGCTCTGATTCTTTGTTTGCCATTATCATTTTCCACCTCACTATTTTTGGGTGAATATTTTCGTGGCACTCGCGTTGCTCGAATCCTGGGACTTTTAGTTGATTTATTGGCTGGGATACCGTCTATCGTTTACGGACTTTGGGGCTTTTATGTACTGCGCCCGGCATTGATAGAAATTGGATTTGGAGGTCGTGGATTTGGTATTTTCACAGCAGCTCTGATTTTGGCTGTTATGATTATTCCTTACGCAACATCGCTGAGCAACGAAATTATCAGCATGGTGCCCAACGATTTAAAGGAAGCGGCCTATTCTCTTGGCGCAACACGTCTGGAAGTGATTACCTCAGTTACTATTCCAAATGCACGGTCGGGAATTGTGGCCGGGTATATTTTGGCTTTTGGTCGCGCATTGGGCGAAACGATGGCTGTAACCATGCTCATTGGCAACACCAACCAGGTACCAACAAGCTTTTTGGGAACGGGGAATACTATGGCCAGTGTCATTGCCAATCAATTTGGCGAAGCTGATGGACTAAAACTTAGTTCGTTAATAGCTATTGGTTTGCTTTTATTCCTCATTACCGGAATAATCAATGCTGCCGGGAAACTGATTATTAAAAAGATGAATTAAGCCGCTATGAAATCGACTCTTTCATGGAAGGATCATACTTCGCGACGATTGCTGAAAGACAAAGCAGTTCTTGTTGGAGTGGTTGTTCTTTCACTCATCACCATATCACCTATTGTCCTCATCATATCGAAATTGGTTGCAGAGGGATATCAGCAGATTAGTCTTGGTTTTCTGATTGAAAACACACCGGACACCTTCGAAGCGATGACTGCTGTGGCCAATGGAGAAAATATTCCGGGTGGAATAGCCAACGGAATTGTCGGTACACTTTTAATGGTCGTTTTAGCCTCGGTAATTGCCATTCCAATTGGTGTGTTAACCGGCATTTATTTGTATGAAAATCAGGGAAAGTTTATGGCCAACCTCACCCGAAATATTTCAGATATTTTACAAGGGGTACCTTCAATTGTTCTTGGTTTGATTTCATATTTATGGGTAGTACGGCATATTACCAACGGCTTTTCAGCTTTAGCAGGTAGTATTTCTCTGGCAATTATGATGTTACCAATGATTGTGCGTTCTACCGAGGAAACGCTGAAAATGATTCCGCAAACATTAAAAGAAGCTGCACTGGCACTGGGAGTTCCCTATCATAAAGTGATTTTAAAGGTATTGGTTCCAACTGGATTCAGTGGACTGTCAACCGGAATATTACTTGGGATTTCGCGTATTTTGGGTGAAACAGCTCCCTTGTTGCTCACAGCTTTGGGCAGCTCCATCATCAATCTCGATATTACACAGCCAACCAGTGCTATTCCGTTGTTGATCTGGGAATTTTACAACGACCCGAATATGATTGGACTAATTTGGAGTTCGTCGCTGTTGTTGATGGCTATTGTATTAATTTTGAATATTGTGTCGAAGCAGATTGCAGGCAAAAGAAACTAGAAAATGACAAACACTATAGCTGAAGTTAAAAAACCGATTCTCTCACTAAAAGATTTATCAATCGCCTATGATAAAAAATATGCGGTGAAGAATGTGTCGGTTGAAATAAAGAAGAATACCGTTACTGCAATCATGGGACCATCGGGCTGTGGTAAAAGTACCTTGCTGCGGGCATTAAACCGGATGCACGAACTGTACGAAAACATCACCACCGAAGGGGAAGCTTTTCTGAATGGAAACAACATTTACGATATGTCTCCCATCAAGTTGAGAAGGCACATGGGAATGGTGTTTCAACGCCCAAATCCGTTCCCAACCATGAGCATTTATGATAATGTAATTGCCGGGTACAAGCTGAATGGTATTCGCACGAAGACGAAAGAGCGTGACGAGATTGTTGAGCGTTCTTTACGCGATGTGGCACTTTGGGATGAAGTGAAAGATTCGCTTTTCAAAAAAGGCACGTTCCTGTCGGGAGGACAGCAGCAACGCTTGTGTATTGCGAGGGCTTTGGCATTTAGTCCCGAGGTTATCTTAATGGATGAGCCAACGTCGGCCTTGGATCCGATAGCGACTTCAAAGGTTGAAGACTTATTGGTAAAACTGAAGGAGAATTACACCATTGTGTTGGTTACTCACAATATGTCGCAGGCTGCCCGCATCTCTGATTACTCATTATTTATGTATCTTGGAGAGTTAGTGGAGTATGGTAAAACAAAAAACATGTTTACCAATCCGATTGACCCTCGAACAGAAGAATATTTAACAGGTAAATTTGGTTGATAGCCAGTTTCAGAAAATTTAAAATTCGGATTATGACGATTAGAAAAGATGATGCACTAAATAATATTGTTGTCGACTTTGAAACACTTTCAAATATTGTTTTAGAGCAACTCGACCAAATAGAGCAAGTGATAACTGCCGGAAATATCGTGGTTCCAGAAGACGTCCTGAAAAAGATTCGTCAAAATGAAAACGAAATTGATAAAAAAGAAGTTAAGCTTAGCGATAAGATTGTAAATACAATCGTTCTTTATCAGCCTGTTGCTTCGGAGCTACGACGAATTATTGCGTGCTACCGAATTGTTTTAAGCTTGGAACGGATCGGAGATCTGGTGGTTAATATTTCTAATTTTATTGAGAAAATTAAAACCCCGGAGGTTTATTCCCGTTTGCAGGAAGTTTTGTCAAACATGACTATTTTGAGCATTAAAATGGTCCGGAAGTCCTTGCTTTCGTTTATCAACGACGATAAGGGGTTTGCCATTTGGACGATTAAAAATGACGTTGTATTTGATGAAATCAATCACAAGCTATTAAAGAAAATGTTAGCTAAGGCAGACACTGCAGAAAGCAGCAAACATTTACTCATGAGCATTATTACCATTAAGGAAATGATGTCGAATATTGAGCGAATTGCTGATCATGCCACCAATATTGCAGAGGCTGCAATTTATTCCATTGAGGGAAAAGATATCAGACATCATAAAATAGATAAATAAATCATGGATTATACTCCTAAAATACTGGTAGTTGACGATGAAAAGGACCTTCGTGAAATCCTTCAATTTAATTTATCGAGTGAAGGTTTTGACATTGATGTAGCCGCTTCGGCCGAAGAAGCGTTGACGATGCAGCTGGAAGAATATCACTTGATATTACTGGATGTGATGATGGGAGGAATCTCAGGGTATAAAATGGCTGATATTCTTCGAAAAGAGAGAGAACTGGATGTACCGATTATTTTTCTGACTGCCAAGGGATCGGAGAATGACCTGCTTACAGGATTTAATGTTGGAGGAGATGATTACATTGTCAAACCCTTTTCAATCAAAGAAGTTGTTGTTCGCATAAAAGCAATTTTGAAGCGCGGTAAAAAGACCGAAAAACCCTCAACCTTGATTGAATGTAATGGGTTGATGATAGACCTGAACCGAAAGTCAGTCTCAATAGATGACAATCAGATAAGATTAACCCGGAAAGAATTTGAGATTCTTTCTCTGCTAGTTAAAAGCAAGGGGAAATTTATTGCCCGCCACGAAATATTGAATCGGATTTGGAGCGACGATGTTATTGTTACCGAGCGGAATGTGGATGTCAACATTGCCCGGCTAAGAAAAAAAATTGGCACTTATGGTGCAGCCATTAAAGGGCGATCGGGTTATGGGTATTGTTTTGATTATCAAAATTAAGGTGACCAATAAAGACAACTGATTTTGTTTCATTTTAAAAATTAAAACCGTGGTACTTCAACACAGAACATATAGGCAACGCATTTTCATTTACTTTTTTGCGGCATTCTCATTTTTCATGATTGCCATCTTGGCGTTCCAGTATAATCGGGAAAAGAGATACCGAATAGACGAACTGGAAACATCGCTGGATAACTATGCAGGTTTTACTCATCGTTACATTGAGCATTACGATATCTTGAGCCAGCAGAACTTTGAGCGCCTTGATACGATTAAATACCTGATCCCGGAAAGCAACATCCGGATTACAGTGATTGGGCAAAAAGGGAATGTGATGTACGATAGTTTTGTGCCCGAATATTCAACAATGGAAAACCATTTACACCGTCCCGAAATACAAAAAGCTTTGTATTCCGATACCGGTGGAAACATCAGGCATTCTGAAACAACCGGGCAGGACTTTTATTATTATGCCCGCTATTATGATGGCTATTTTGTACGATGTGCGGTGGTTTATAATATCGCTATTGAAAACTTTCTGAAAGCCGAGCGAGTGTTTATCTTCTTCATGCTTGCTCTTTTTCTCATTATGTGGGGACTTCTTTCGTTAGTTACACGACGGTTGGGTGAGATTATTAACCGACTGCGTGATTTCGCAGTCCGAGCAGGGAAAGACGAAGATATTGATCCGCATTTGGAGTTTGTCGATTCGGAGTTTGGAGATATCCGACGACAAATTGTACAAATCTATAATGGCTTACGCAAAACCAAGCAAGATCTAACTGCCGAAAAAGAACGCCTGTTTAACCACTTAAATGCACTTAACGAAGGGATTGCATTTTTCCTTTCAACCAAAGAAAAGATATTGGCCAACAGTCATTTCATCCAGTACATCAATCTAATTTCTGAACGCTCATCTATTTCAGCAGAAATGCTTTTCGAAATAGAAGACTTCAAACCACTGGTTTTTCAAATTGAAAAGTACCTGAGTGATGAGGTTGTGATCAATCCAAAGGATTTACCTCAGTTTTCGGTTACGATATCCAAAGGCGAAAAATATTACAATGTTCAAAGCATTGTGTTCCCTGATAAGAGTTTTGAGATTTTGATTAGTGATGTAACAAGACCCGAAAAACGGCGATTGTTGAAACAACAATTGACATCGAATATTGCACACGAATTGAAAACTCCTTTGGCTTCTATTAAAGGATACCTGGAAACGATTATAAACAACCAAAGTCTGCCAAAGGAAAAACAGGTATACTTTGTGCAACGGGCTTTCATTCAGAGCGAACGGCTCAATTCACTACTCAATGATATTTCATTATTGAATAACATTGAAGATGCCGGCGATTTGTTTGAGTTTAAGCAGGTGCATTTGCGACCCCTGATTAACGATGTGATCGAGAACCTGGAATCGCGCATGAATGAAAAAAACATCGTGATTCAGCTCGCTGTTGATGAAAAAGTGACTGTTTTCGGAAATGATAGTTTGCTGTCCTCTATTTTCCAGAACTTCGTTGAAAATTCCATTAATTATGCAGGCGAAAATGCTTCGATTAAGATAAAACAGTACCTGGAAGATGAGAAGTTCTATTACCTGAGTTATTCTGATTCCGGAAAGGGAATTGCGGAGGCACACCTTCCAAGAATATTCGAACGTTTTTATCGTGCCGATGAAGGACGAACAAGAGAAAACGGAGGAACCGGATTAGGTTTGTCGATTGTTAAAAATGCTGTTCAACTCCATCGGGGAGAAATTTCGGTTCGAAACAAACCCGAAGGCGGTCTGGAATTCTTGTTTTCGTTGGCAAAAGCATAACGACATCTTTAATAGAATTGCAATTCAGAATATAAGCCCCGACCATTTTTTGGTCGGGGCTTTTTGCGTTGTTTTTCAGCTGATTATTAAATGCTTTGTTATCCAGATGTAATTTAAGCGTATAGAAACCTTAATCAAGGTGTAACATAATAGCTCGTATTTAGCAGTCGAAAACAAGAGCGATCTGTAACAAAAAGGACGGTTTTTTAAATGTGATCTTCTGATCTGATTCGGGATTCTGCTAAACCGAATGCCAATGGCAGCATTTTTCAGAGCTGGAGTTCTTTGTGGTGGTCGTTAAAATTCAACTCAAGAGGTTGATTTTTAATTGATAATTGATAACAAATTTATGGGACTTAGGAGATTATTTTTGCTGACCATTCTGGGCGGCGTTTCACTCATCGCAACTGCTCAAACAGGAAAAGTAACCGGAGCAGTAACTGATGCGAAAACAAACGAAACATTGATTGGAGCTACCATCTTTCTCGAAGGTACTACCATTGGAACAATCACTAATTTTGACGGAAACTACATCGTGGATGAAATACCGGCAGGTACTTACACAGTACGATGTTCGTTTATTTCGTACGAAACAAAATCGGTTGAACAAGTCGAAATTACAGCTGGCGAAACGGTGAAGATTGATTTCACTTTAGGTGAATCAACAGTAGAAATTGGCGATGTAAAAGTGGTTGCAAAAGCAAACCGCGAATCGGAAGCCATGTTGTTAATGGATCAGAAAGAAGCTTCGGGAATTAAAGAAAGTATTGGTTCAAAACGGTTGTCTGCTCTGGGTGTTTCTGATGCTGCTTCGGCGACTTCAAAAATATCGGGAGTCACAAAAAACGAGGGCTCCGGTGATGTTTACATTCGTGGACTGGGCGACAGGTATTTATCAACTACCATGAATGGCTTGCCAATACCTTCGGACGATGTCGAGAAAAAGAACATCGATTTAAACTTATTTTCAACCGACATCATCAAGAATGTAGGAATCAATAAGACCTTTTCGGCTGACACCTATGGTGATCAGGCTTCAGGTACTGTTGATGTTAGTTCAAAAACATTCAGCGAAAAGATAACACTAGGACTTTCAGCCAAAGCTAATTCGAACGTGATAAAAGACGGTATTTGGAGTAATTTCAGAGCAACTCAAAATATGAATGATGTGAGCCTGGGGATCTATCAACGTACTTATACAACTGAGGCCGCCATTAAACAGCAATCCTGGAATCCGGAACAGCGAACGATGCCAGTCGGATTTGATTTTTCGCTTACCGCCGGAAAGAGATTAAAGTTATTCGATCATGATTTTACTGTTTTTGCAACGGTTAGTCACGAAAATGAATACGAGCACCAACAGGGGCTTTATAAAAAATATAGATCCAATGTTTTGAACAATTCGTTTAATGATGCAGAAACCTTCAACACAAAAATAACCACTACCGGACTGGTTAATCTGGCCTATGAAGTTAATAGCGACCACAACCTAAATTTCAATAGTTTGGTAGTTATTAAAACAAATGATGAGCTCTATGAAGCAGGTCGCAATGGCGAAGGATATATTTATGACCAGCTCCCAAGAGACTCCATGGCTTTTGTTCGGGATCAGAATCTGAAACAAACAACGATGCTTGTTAATCAGTTAATGGGGTCGCATAAATTGGACGATAAAAATTTGCTGAAGTGGGCTGTTGGCTACAATTCGGTGAGTGCTGAAGAACCCAATCGAATTCGGAACCAAGTTCATGGCATGGGCGATAATACGTTTCAATTTGCTTATGTCGGGGATTATCAACAGAAAAAATCGTTACAGGATATCAACGATTGGGAGGTTAATGGTTATTTGAATGATGAATTAAAGTTTATTGACCAGGAAGATAGAAAGCTGAAACTAGATTTTGGAGGAAATTTCCGAAAGAAAGAAAGAGATTTTAACTCGATCTCAGTTGGAGTCAGAGGGAAAGGTGTTGAATTTGCATCAATCGACAATATAGACGAAGTATTGCTTGATGAGAGTTTATATTCCGATGGCAGTCTTCGATTGCGAGAAGGAACACCGGATATCTATTCAGCCAACTTGAATGTGTATGCTGCTTATCTGAATGTCAATTTCAAACTGAATAAATTGAGTGGAATTGTAGGCTTGAGATATGAGAAGGACGAAATCGATGCGAGCTGGGATGTTGCCAACTATGTCGGTAGAAAAGGAAGTCTTTCAAATAGCTACGACAATTTATTTCCGGGTGTAAACTTCAAATACCTGTTAACTAAAAAAAGCTCGTTACGTTTAGCAGCCAGTAAAACGACCACATTACCTGAGTTTAAAGAATTATCTCCGTTTGAATATGTTTCTCCAACAGGACGTGTCACGAAAGGGAATCCTGATCTGAAAAATTCGGTCAACTACAACGTTGATTTAAAGTGGGAAATGTTTCCAACTGCAAAAGAATTGGTTTCAGTTACTGGCTTTTATAAACGAATACAAGATCCGATCAATCTGGCACAAACGCGAGGGTCATCTGGTAATTTCGTCTTTGAGAATACCGGCGAACAGGCTGATGTTTATGGTTTCGAGGTAGAAACAAGACTTGACTTAATAGCAGCAGAACGAACAGGAACGCCAGACTTAAACCTGAGTTTGAATGCCACAAAGATGTGGTTCAATCAGGATTTATTAGAAGAGTTTCAGTACAACAGCAAAACGGAAACTGAATTACAGGGGGCTGCAGGTTTTATTGCGAACGGCACCCTGAGTTACTCAGATAATAAAGAAAACGAATTTGTCGCAACCATTAGCGGCAACTACTCATCGGATAAGATTTTGGCATTAGGCGCTCCTGAAGATTTTGCAAACAGTGCCACCTATTTCAATAATGAGATCGTCGAAAAAGGATTTGCCACTGTCGATCTTGTACTCAGCAAAAAAATATCAAAAACTGTTTCGTTGAAATTTTCAGGTAAGAACCTGCTAAATCCTAAAATTGAACAGACACAGGAAATAGTACCCTTGTCGGGAAATCCGTCCAACGAAGTAGTCAGCTCTTATAAAAAAGGGATAGCCCTTAGTTTAGGTGTAAAAATAGCTTTGAACAAATAACTAGAAAATTGACAAAAATGAAAAAATTAGTATTTAAAATTTTAGGACTTGCGATTTTAGCAACTGTAGTATTTACAAGTTGTGATAACGGTGATGATCCGATTCCACCGGTAAATGAAGTACTTGAAGCTTTATCAAACGGTGAAATGAATGGTACACTTCCAGAGAGTGTGACTCTTAATTCGGCTACAAGCTACGACTTGACCGGATCGTTTATTGTTCCTGATGGAATGACTTTGACCATTCCTGCCGGAACGAACATTGTTGCCGATAATGGTGGAACTGATGTTTACATTGCCGTATTAAAAGGTGGTAAAATCGATATCCAGGGAACAACAAGTAGTCCTGTAGTTATGTCGTCGTCAACTGGTAATCCAGGAGACTGGGGTGGTTTAACTATTTGTGGAAAAGCGACAACAACAGCAGGAATTGATGCTGAAGCAGAAGTAGGTGGTTTCATCTACGGTGGAACTGAAGATGCTGATAATTCAGGATCAATTAAAAACCTGGTAATTATCGGAACTGGTGCTCAGATCAATGAGGAATCTCAATACAACGGTGTTTCTTTTTACGCTGTAGGTTCAGGTACAACTGTTGAAAATGTTGCAGTTATCAATGGTTCTGATGATGGTGTTGAATTCTTCGGAGGAACCGTTTCTGTGAAAAATATCTTCCTGCAAAACAACGAAGACGATGCAATCGACTGGACTGAAGGTTGGAGCGGAACAGTAGACAATGCCTATGTTGAGCATACAATTGCTGGATTCTCTACAGTACTTGAAGGAGACAAAGTAAATAATAACCCTAAAATCAATAACCTGACTGCTGTTTCTACAGTTGGGGGAACAGCTCTTCAATTCAAATTGGAGTCAGGTATGACAATTACTGGTTTATCTTTAACAGGATACACAAAAAGTATCGACATGAAAGATGATGGCTCATTGGCAAATGTTATTATTGATGGAGAAGAGGCTGACCCTGCAAAAAGTTACAATGCTGCCGCAACGGTGGATCCAACAGCTTGGGGATGGGTTGATGCGGAATTAGCCGAAATTGTAGAACTGAATGGAAGCGTTGACTCTGATGTTACTCTTGATTCAGATAAAACTTACCGTTTAACCGGTTCTTACATTGTTCAGGATGGAGCATCTCTTACGATCCCTGCAGGAACAAAAATTCATGCTGATAACGGTGGTACTGATGTTTATATCGCTGTTTTGATGGGAGGTCAGATTTTTATCAACGGAACTGCAGAGGAGCCTGTTGTAATTGCTTCAGACTTAAGTCTTCCTGGCGACTGGGGAGGTTTAACCATTTGTGGTAAAGCAAAAACAACTGCCGGTGTAAATGCAACAGCTGAAGTTGGTGATTTCACGTACGGAGGTGCCGAAGATACAGATGACTCGGGAGACATTACCTACCTGGTAATTAAAGGAACCGGTGCTCAAATCAACCCTGAGTCTCAATACAATGGCGTTTCATTGTATTCTGTAGGGTCTGGTACAAAGATCGAGAATGTTGCAGTGATCAACGGCTCTGATGATGGTATTGAATTTTTCGGAGGAACAGCTTCTGTTACCAATATCTATTTAGAAAACAATGAAGACGACGCCGTAGACTGGACAGAAGGCTGGAGTGGAGGCGTAACAAATACATACATCTCTCATACCATTGCAGGATTTTCTACCGCTTTTGAAGGTGATAAAGTGAACAACAACCCACAATTCACCAATGTAACAGCTATCTCTACAGTAGGTGGTACTGCGTTACAATTCAAATTGGAGTCTGGAGCAACCATTACGAACCTTTACCTGGAAGGTTACGATAAAAATATCGATATGAAAGATAACGGTGCTTTGACGAACGTTCAAATCGATGGCGCGGATGCGAATACAACTGCAGCGTATGATGCTGGTAATAAAGTTGATATTTCTGGTTGGAACTGGATCAGTGCAACATTGTAAATAAACAAAATCGACAACAATATTGAAGTGTAAGCAGACTTCAATTCCCGTAAATTTGTGAAGTTCCGAGTCGATAGACTCGGAACTTTTATTTTTACTGTTTAATTAAACTTTAATCTTTCTGTAATTCTGCCGTAATCGCTATCGGCTAAATTTGACACGAATAAAAAATTACAAAGATGAAAGCTTTATTATTTACAGTTTTGTTTACGGTTCTTATTTCTTTTTCATTTGCTGCAGAAAAGCAAACAAAAGAAGAAAGTAAAACAGAGGTAACAACACTAAGCTTAAGCGGACAGGTTATGGATAAAGTAAGCCATGAAGCTTTAGTGGGAGTTAAAGTTTGTTTAGAAGGAACGGATAAAGTTGCTTACACTGATTTTGATGGAAATTACCAGTTTAATGGTGTTGCAGCCGGACAATACAATTTAACCGCTTCTTATATTTCCTACGAAGAATCAAAAATGGAAAATATTCAACTAAGTCTCAAAAAAAGTGAGCTAAATATTAGTTTAGAAGTAGTCGACTAATTGTTTACTTGCTAATTATATACTTAAGATTGACACCGCTTCTGAGAGCAGAAGCGGTTTTTTCCATTCGACAAATTACATAATTACCTTCTTCCCGGTTACATAAAAAGCACCGTGTTTATTCGAAACACGGTGCTTTTTTAATTGAAAGTTTTGATAAAAATCGGTGTTGTTGACTCAAAAGAATACTTGCGATGTGAATTGAAAATGACCTTGCAACTCAACTACTCTCCTGTCAATAGCCGTTCACTCATCGATTCAGTCCAATCAATCAAGGTTTTTCGTTCTTGTTCTGAAAGTCTTGCTTTGGGATGAATCAAGGTGTACGATTTCAACGGCATTTCTCCTTCTTCAACCTCCTCTGCGATGTCTTCCATCGTTCCAATCTTATCCAGAATGTCCATTGTTCCCCAGTCTGAAAGATTTAACTCACCTTTTCCTTCATGAATATGATTGCTTATAAAAAACGAAACGGGTGCCACCCGATGATACCAGAGATAAGTGGTTTGATTTGAATGGCAGTCCAGACAGGCATTGGTCAATATCGCTGAGATCTCTGTTGGTACTTGCTCTTGCTTCAGCAGATGATTCGTCTCGATTCCATCTTCATTTTTTTCGGGCTGAATGAATTGGATAACAATCAACGCAGCAATAATTATGACAAGTATAACTTTCAGTATTTTAGGCATGATAAATGAGTTTGTAAGATTAGATTTCCCAACTTTTATTTATTCAATAAGGATTTACTTTGTTCCTTGACCCACACAACTAGAAGCTCTTTTTGATCGTCAGAGAGTGCCTTATCCGGTTTGTGTTCGAGAAACTTTTGGGGAGGCATCTCATTCTTTATAAGAACTTCCTTTATGTCTTTCAGTGCACCTAATTGCTTTACAGTGGATAGCTCATGCCAGGTTTTAAAGTCCAAATCTTCTTTGGCATCATCATTCCTCGAGTCGGTATTGTGGCAACCAAAGCACGAATTATTAATTACAGCTTTTACTTCTTTCGACATTTGGATGGCCTTCTCATTTGGTTCTTCTTTTCCGGAAGCTGAAGAAGTAAGATAAAAAGACAATGCGGCTAAAAGCAGACTCAAGGATAAATTCAGTTTTTTCATAATTGATTGTTTTTATGATTTATAAATCGAAAACATCGAACAGTCCATAATGGTTGAAGAATTACCTGAATAATTGTTAAGCCGGTATTGAGCCAAAAAAAACCGGACAAATCAATGCCCGGTTCTAATCAAGTTCGTATTTCGTTTTTAATTTTTCAATCCACTTCGTTCCAACAGGGCATCAACAGTTGGTTTCTGTCCTTTAAACCGAACGTATAAATCCATTGGGTTTTCGCTTCCTCCTTTTTCGAGGATATTTGTACGGAATGCATCAGCCGTTTCTTTGTCGAAGATTCCATTAGCCTTAAATGCTGCGAATGCATCAGCATCGAGCACTTCAGCCCATTTGTAGCTGTAATAGCCGGCCGAGTAGCCACCGGCAAAAATATGTGAGAATGAAGTACTCATCAGGCTGCCTTCTACCGGAGGAAACAATTCGGTTGGAGCCATCGCTTTTGTTTCAACTTCGGCAACTGGTTGGCTCATTGGAGCAGCGGCATTGTAGTATGCCATATCCAGCAAACCAAAGCTCAACTGGCGTTCCGACGTGTATCCCGACTGGAAGTTTTTAGCGGCAACAATTTTCTCAATCAATTCAGCAGGTATTTTTTCACCTGTTTTGTAATGCACAGCAAAGCGGTCGAGCCATTCTTTTTCGTAAGCCCAGTTTTCGTGCATTTGCGAGGGGAGTTCTACAAAGTCCCAGAATACGTTGGTGCCCGAAGTGCTTTCGTATTGGCACTTGCTCAGCATGCCGTGCAAGCCATGGCCAAACTCGTGTAAAAAGGTTGTTAGCTCATCAAAGGTGAGTAGTGATGGCTTGGTCTCTGTTGGCTTGGTAAAGTTGGTTACGATACTCACATGGGGACGAATATCTTCGTCTCCTTCAATCCACTGGCCACGAAAATCGGTCATCCAGGCTCCGGAACGTTTGCCATCGCGAGGAAAAAAGTCCATGTACAGCACTGACACGAAGTTTCCTTTAGCATCAAACACTTCATAGGCTTTTACGTCAGGATGATAAACCGGTATTTCTTTGTTTTCCTTCAGTTCTAAGCCGTACAGGGTATTCGCCAAATTAAATACACCATCAATCACATTTTCAAGCTTGAAATAAGGTTTTACTTCTTCCTCATTAAACCCATAGCGAGCTTTTTTCAGTTTTTCTGAATAGTAGCCCCAGTCCCAACGTTGCAGCTCCCCAGTAAAACCCTCAGATTTGGCAAACTCCACCACTTCATCGAAATCCTTTTCAGCAGCCGGACGTGAAGCCTCATGTAGCTCATCGATAAACGTTAACACACGCTCAGGCGTTTCGGCCATGCGGCGTTGTAGCGTATAATCGGCGTGCGACTCATAACCCAACAATTTTGCTTTCTCAAGTTTCAGGTCAACAATTTTTTTAATGATTTCCTTATTGTCGTATTTGTTGCCCTTGTTGGCCTTTGTTGAAAATGCCCGAAACATTTTTTCACGTAACTCGCGGTTGTCAGCATATTTCATAAACGGAATGTAGCTCGGATACTGAAGCGTGAAAATCCAGCCTTCCTTGTCTTTTGATTTGGCCGTATTAGCCGCGGCTTCTTTTGCAAAATCAGGTAAGCCTGTCAATTTGCTTTCATCGGTAATGTGCAGTTCAAAGGCATTGGTTTCGGCCAATACATTTTCAGAAAATGTTAAGCCCAACTTGGATAGTTCTCCTGTAATTTCTCTGTAGCGGGCTTTATCATCATCATTTAAATTAGCCCCACTGCGAACAAATCCGAGGTATGAATTTTCCAACAAGGTTTCCTGTTCCGGATTCAGTTCCAGCTGATCTTTTTGGTCGTACACAGCTTTTACTCGTGCAAATAAGTCGGGGTTTAACGAAATGTCATTGCCAAATTCCGAAAGTAACGGAGCAACATCCTGTGCGATTTTTTGAATTTCATTATTGGTTTCGGCTGAATTCAGATTAAAGAAGATTTTCCGAATAGTTGACAACCGATCACCTGTTTTTGACATCGCGACCACAGTATTCTCGAAAGTTGGAGGTTCTGGGTTGTCAATAATTTCTTGTACTTCGGCGCGAGCTTCCTCAATGGCTACCTTAAAAGCTGGTAAAAAGTGCTCGTTTTCAATTTTATCAAATGGAGCTGTTTGATGAATATTCTCAAATGTTTTCAATAGCGGATTTTCAGTTGTTTCTGCTTTTGTTGTCATCATAGTTACTAAGACTAAAAGGGTCGTTAAAACCCCATAATTTGTTTTCATTTTTTATTACGTTAAAGTTTTCAGTAAATAAAGTTGTAAAGGATCTGTAGTAAGTTGTAACAGAATATTACAGAAAACTTTAAGAATAGTTCAATTCCTTGGTTTTTTCTTTTTGCGTTTCTTCTTTTTTTGCACCGACCAGCCAAATTTGCCAATGGCTTTACCCAGTTCAAAATAATGACCATGCGAATAGCAAATGGGGTTGGCCTTTTTTAAGCTGAAAGCCCCGGTTTTCGAATCGATGTATTGTTTATCGGCAATCACATTCACCACCTTGGAGATGAACATGTCGTGCGTCCCCAGTGGTACGATGTCCTTAACTTTACATTCGATGCTGATTGGTGCTTCTTCAATGATGGGAACCTGAACAACACTTGCGGGAGCAGGCGTTAAGCCCATTTCCTTCCATTTGTCAAACTTTTTGCCCGACCGAACACCACACCAGTCAGTAGCACGAGCAAGTTCCGCCGTAGTTAGGTTGATCACATACTCGCCTGTTCGTTTGATAATCTCGTACGAATGGCGAGTGGGTTTGATTGAAATATAACACATGGGAGGATCGCTACAGATGGTGCCGGTCCAGGCGATGGTAATTAAATTTTGTTCCTCTGGTGTAACTCCGCAGCTCACCAAAACGGCTGGCAATGGGTACACCATTGTTCCGGGTTTCCAGTTAACTTTTGCCATGCTTTTTGTTTCGAGTTATAAGTTTCGGGTTTTCGAGATCGCACCAATGGCAAAGGTAAAAAAAGTACTGGTGATACCGAATACAAAGCTTTGAGCTGTAAACTCGGAAAATCGAACAAGACGGGGATTCTTTTTTTAGTTCGAAGCAAGGGAGCGAGACTCTTCTATTCTCCGTTTCTTCATGCCGGAATTGAGATGGACTAGAAAGCCAGCTTAATGCCTTCGATGGCCATTCCGGTTCCCATAATGGCTAAAATTAGCCCCATAATTTTCCCAACCACTGTGATTAAGTTATGCCCAAGTTTTTTAACAATTAGGTTGCTGAATGAGAAAGCCAGGTAGGTAAGAAAAATCATGAGCGCGAAGATAGCGATGACGATAGCCATGTTGATATAATTGCCGTCAGTAACATGATTCATGGCGGTAACAATAGTTCCTGGTCCTGCTAAAATGGGAATGGCCAAGGGGGATACAGCCACGTCATTTCCCTGAGGAATCTGATCCTGATGGTGAATTCGAGATTTCTTGGACTGCAACATGTCAAACCCCACATAAAAGAGCAACAGTCCCCCGGTCAATTTAAAGGCAGGAATGGTAATGCCAAATAAGTCGAAAATATACTTGCCAAGAATTACAAAACTAACGACAATTAGAAATGCCGTAATGGATGCTGTTTTTGCTGTTTTCTTTCTGGATTGTTCATTTTCAGCTTCAACAAGACCAAGAAAGATCGGCGTGTTAGCAATGGGATTCATAATGGCAAAGAAGCCTGTAAATACACTAAATGAAAAAGCAACTAAATTGTCTGACATTCTGTTTCGTTTTTTTACAGATGCTAAATTACCAGAATAGCATGAAAAAACACTTGTCGGCTAGAATAAGTTTTCGCTAATAAAGTGGAACTCCATTGGGAAGTTATTTCTATATCGGATTCCACGGTTAAAAAATGAAGGGAATTTCATGAACGGCAAAGTTTAGAAAGAAAAAAGCCAGCTTTCCATTGGAAAGCTGGCTTAAGTGGACAGTCAGTAACTGAGTTACTCTTTCTCCTTCTTGTCCAGTATCTTCTCGATTTCATCCATTGCTTTGTTCATGGCGGCAATGGCCTTGTCGAATGGTTCGTTACTGGTCATGTCAACTCCAGCATTTTTCAGCAATTGGATTGGATAGTCCGATCCACCGGCTGATAAGAACTCCATGTAATTTTTCAGGGCCTGCTTGTCGCCACTCATTACTTTTTCAGCCAACGAAATAGAAGCTGTAAATGAGGTGCTATATTGGTAAACGTAAAAGTTATAGTAGAAATGAGGGATAAATGCCCACTCCATATTGATATAGTCGTTTACATAGCAAACTTCCTCTTCGTGCCCATAATATCGATTCACAATATCGGTATAAATTTCCGAAAACGTTTCTCCGGTTAGTGGTTTCCCTTTTTCACCTTCTTCGTGTATCTTCAATTCAAATTCAGCAAATTGAGTTTGACGGAATAAGGTCCCTTTAAACCGGTCGAGCCAATTCATCAATAAAGACAATTTAACATCATCATCATCAACTTTGTTCATCATGTAGTTGAACAGCAGGACTTCGTTGAAAGTAGAAGCTACTTCAGCAACAAATGTGGTGTAGTCGGCCGTAGGGTATGGTTGTGTTTTATTCGAAAAGTAGCTCTGCATGGTGTGTCCCAACTCGTGTGCCAGGGTGCTCACATCTTCATAAAGGTCGTTGTAGTTCAGCAATATAAAAGGATGTCCATCGTAAAAAGCTCCATTTGAATACGCTCCAGATCGCTTCCCTGGAGTAGGATAAACATCAATCCAGCGCTCGTCGATTGCCTTTTTCACGGTATTGGTGTATTCGTCACCCATTGGTTTTAAAGCATCCAAAATAATAGCAGTTCCTTCGTCGTAGCTGTAGTTTAAATCAACGTCCTTGACAACCGGTGCATATAAATCCAGGTACTTCAGCGTATCCACATCCATCATTCGTTTTTTGATTTTCAGGTAACGGTGAAAAGCCGGCAGGTTTTTATTCACATTGTCAACCAACGAATGATAAACATCAACCGAAATGTTGTTGGGATAAAGCGATGCTTCAAGCGATGAATCATAATGGCGTGCCCGTGCATTGAAAATATCAGTTTTCACGTTTCCATTGAGAATTTCGCCGTAGGTACCTTGAAATCTGGCGAAGTTGTTCCAGTACGCATCAAATACAATTTCGCGGTCAGCTCGGTTGTCCGAAGCCCGGTAACGACTGTATTCTGCACTTCCAATTTCCAACTGCGTTCCGTCCGAAAGTGTTACTTCCGGTTTTGGCATTTCGGCATTCGAAAAGGTTCCGAAAACAGCTTGTGGCACCGAGGTCACTGTTCCTGAAAGTGCCATGATGCGTTCTTCTTTTTCACTCAGTGAGTGCGCTTTGGTTCGGAACATATTTTCCAAAGGCATGCGATACACTTCCAGTTTAGGCTCCGATTTGATATAGGCATCAATGGTTTCCCAATTGGTTTCTAAAATCTCCGGTTCGATGAAAGCTGCTTTTGCGCCAAAGGTGGAAAACATGGACTGCAATTCCTGTTTCATGCCGTTGTACTTCATGTCGCGCATATCCAAGTCAGAATTCATCCCGGCATAGAGGTAAATTTTTGAAGCCTCTTTTGAAAGCTCGCTGTTAAATGTTAGAACTTTTAACAGGTTTTCAGGCGATTGCGTAATTGTTCCTTTAAATTTCTCGACCTCATCTAGGTTTTGGGTCAAATCTTCAACCGCTGCTCTCCAGGCCTCGTCTGATTCAAAAAGGTCGGTTAAACTCCATTTGTATTTGTCGGCGATTTTATCGCGGGTTTTCTGTGCATAGCTGCTGGCGCTTGCTACAACAACCAATACCGCTGCAAAAAACAGTGCTGTTCTCAAGTTAATTCTTTTCATATGGCTAAAAGTTGTTAAGTTTCTAATGCAATAAGTATTTATCTGACGAAATTATTACAAATAAAAAGCTTAAAAAAAGACGAAATTCATGTTTTAAAGTTGCATTAAATCGCTCCCAAATGATCTTTACTTATGCTGAGCTAGACGAATGTGTTTGGTGTCGGGCTATTCGATGAGGTGAAGTCGGGGAACGATATCATCTTATATCTTAACCCGAAACTTGAACCGTAAGTCCAACTGCTTTCACACGGCTGGCAATTTGATTCAGTTTTTCCAACGATATTTTTTCCAATCCTTCAGTGGGCGTATCGCGGGCAATGGTATAAATCATAACCTGTTTGGGTTGAATGTTTTTCAGTGTTTTTAGCCAGGCCGACAATTCTTTCTCGGTGGTGTTGTCGACTGTTTGTCCTTTGAATGTTCCTCGCAAAAACATGGTTTGAATGATGGCATGCTGCCCAAATCTTTTCAGCTGTTCGATGGTTCGCTCAAGATCAAAGTTGCCAACCGGGCAGTCGAGTAATTCAATGGTTTCCGGAATCGCCGAATCCAGTTTCAGGATGTTGTCTTTTATTTTCAGCAGGGCTTGAAACACGGGCTCCCGGTGAATCATGGTGGAATTGGAAAGTACTGCAATGCGGCAGTTGGGAGCAAACTGATTGCGCAAGGCTATGGTATCGTCGATAATCTCCGGGAACTTGGAGTGAAGTGTGGGCTCACCATTTCCAGCAAAAGTAATTACATCGGGCAATTGCCCTTCCTTTAGCATGCTTTTCAGCTTTTGTTCCAAACGGTCGGCAACCAACTCGCGGCTTGGTAATTCGGCTTTCTTCTCGCGCTTTTCGGGGTTCCAGCCACATTCGCAGTAAATGCAATCGAACGAGCACACTTTGCTGTCGGTAGGAAGCAGGTTTATGCCAAGCGAAACCCCTAACCGGCGACTTTTTACCGGACCAAAAATAACTTTATCAAACAGAAAGGTCGCCATGCTGTACTTTTTCTGCGAAAATACGGATTTAAAGTTAGGGTTTGAAATCTTGCCCAAAGAATTGAACCCAAATAAAGGTCATGTTGGATCATTTTATTAAAATAATCTTAGCACCCTTGTTTCTTGCATAATAGTCGTCCTTTGTGGCTAGCCAGTTTTGCTTTACGATGCTCGTTTTTTGCTAAACTCGGATATAAAAAGGCTACTGTTATAATAGAATAAACGACATGCTTGTATCTATTAATTTTATATTCGATCTGAAATGTTTTTTATAACTTGCAACAAGTTTAGCATAATACGCTCGAATCAACAACATTTAATCCGAATCATGTCAAAGTCCGTTAAAACCAAAAAGAAAAATAAGATTGACAAAAAAGTTTGGGACAAAGTCTTCGTAATTGTCTACGTTTTGATACTCGTAGTATCTTTTTTCAAAACTTACGATCGTATTTTTGATAAAAAAATTAATCTTGGAGGAGATAATGCTGCGTACTATATTTTAGGTAACGCAATCGAAAGCGGACAAGGCTTTACCAATATTCATACCAAAGAGAAAGTAGCACACAACCATTTCCCACCGGGTTATCCAGCAGTTATTGCAGCGGTATCAACCATTTTTACCAACGATATTCTATTTATTAAGAAAGTAAACGGTTTCTTTCTGCTTGCATCAATCGGACTGCTATTTTTAATACTGTATGAGCTTTCAGGCAGTATTCATGTTGCCTTTATCACCAGCTTAATTTCCTTGTTGAATTATCACCTGTTGAGCTATTCGGTTATCATGATGAGTGAGATTCCCTTTCTGTTCTTTTCACTACTTTCAATTTGGCTGGTTACAAAACTCAATCTGAATAAAGTATTTTATAAGAATCCTTTATTTCCGCTGCTTTTGGTCACTATTGCTATCACGTATTATATTCGATCAACTGGTTTAGCGTTGGTAATTGGTATTGTTGCATATTTGGCCTTTAAAAAGAAATGGGCCTATATTGCAACACTTATTGGTAGTTTTTTTCTGGCTATTTTTCCTTGGTATCTTAGAAACAAAGAGCTAGGCGGCAATGCCTATGTGAAACAATTAATTCGGAAAAACCCTTATCGCCCGGAGCTCGGACAAATGGAATTTGGAGATTGGTTCACAAGATTCTGGCACAATCTGGAGCGCTATATCACACGTGAAGTTCCATCAGGGACATTCAACTTTATACCAAATGCAAACTACAAAGAGGCCATTTCAAGCACCGAATGGGTAATCGGACTTGCCATAGTTGCCATTATGCTATTTGGCCTTTTTCGAACGAAGAAGTACTTTAACCTCATTTTCTTCTATCTTGCTTCCTACTTTGGAATCTTACTTTTGTGGCCAGAAGTTTGGTACGGGGTTCGGTTTATGCTTCCACTAATTCCTCTGTTTACCTTTTTATTTATTCATGGCATCATTGAATTGTTGACACTAACAGCTCAAAGAATTTTAAAACTGAAGAAACCACAGGTAGTCCAAATAGCGGTTGTTATTCTTGTTCTGATTAGTAGTAGTTCATATGCTTCAAAAGCTGTTGATTTATTGGAAAAGAAAGCTGAAAGCACATATCCAGATAAGTATAAAAACTATTTTGAACTTGCCGAATGGATTAAAGCAAATGCACCAGATAGTGCGGTAACCTGCTGTCGTAAAGGGCAGTTGTTTTTTCTTTTTTCGAACAAATATGTTACTGGCTACAAAAACACGCTAGACACCGAGGAGCAAATTGAATATTTGAAAAGTAAAGGTACCGACTATGTCATTTTAGATCAACTCGGCTATTCTTCAACAGGACGCTACTTGCTTCCGGCGATAAAAAAATACCCGTTGAAATTTAGAGTTATCAAACAAGTGAAAAATCCGGATACTTATTTGATGAAATTTCAACCAGACCAAGGCTATTGGGGCGAGTGGAAAGATGACAAAAGAGAAGGCAAAGGGACTTTTGCTTGGGACAATGGACAACGATTTGTTGGAGAGTTTAAAAATAACATGAGAAACGGCGAGGGTATACTTTTCTACCCAAACGGCAATCAACTTGAAGGAACCTGGGTGAATGACACGCTGGATGGGGCCACTACTTTAAAGTCGAAAGATGGTAAAATAATAGAACAGAGTATTTTTGAGAACAATCAGAAAATACGGAATATCAACCAGAAATAAGACAAATTCGTTCTTCCTCGTCTAAAACGATATGGGGACATTAAATAGCTAAAAAAATCCGGGCTGATATCAGCCCGGATTTTCTTTTATTATTCGATTTGCTATATACCAAAACTAGCCTTTATCTGATCAACATAGTCGAGTTTTTCCCAGGTAAATAGTTCTACTTTCTTCTCGATTTTTCCTAAATATGGAGACTCAAATGTTTTCACTTTAATTTCAGGAGTACGTCCCATATGCCCATATGCTGCTGTTTCCTGATAAATCGGGTTACGCAATTTCAAACGTTCCTCGATGGCTGCAGGTCGCAGGTCAAAGATTTCCTTTACCTTTTGGGCAATGGTACCATCATCTATTTTCACATTGGCTGTTCCGTAGGTATTCACAAAAATCCCTACCGGATGAGCCACTCCAATCGCATAGGCCAGCTGAACCAAAATCTCATCGGCAACCCCTGCTGCTACCAGGTTTTTAGCCATATGGCGCGAAGCATAAGCTGCTGAACGGTCAACTTTAGAGGGATCTTTACCTGAGAAAGCACCACCACCGTGTGCTCCTTTACCACCATAAGTATCCACTATGATTTTGCGTCCGGTTAGTCCGGTATCGCCATGAGGCCCTCCGATTACGAACTTACCGGTTGGGTTGACATGATAAATAATGTCGTTGCCAAACAGTGCTTTCACCCGCTCAGGCAATTGAGCAATTACACGCGGCATCAGGATGCTGATCACATCTTCCTTGATTTTTGCCAACATTGGTTCGTCATCGTCGAACTCATCATGCTGAGTTGAAACGACGATGGTATCCACCCGTTTTGGTGAGTTATCATCGTTGTATTCGATGGTGACCTGCGATTTTGAATCGGGTCGCAAATAGGTCATATCCTTTCCGTTGCGGCGAACAGCAGCCAATTCCTTCAAAATGCGGTGTGAAAGCTCCAGTGCAAGCGGCATGTAATCGTCTGTTTCTTTGCTGGCATAACCAAACATCATGCCCTGGTCGCCAGCTCCTTGATCCATCTTGTCTGTTTTATCAACTCCTCGGTTAATATCCGGACTTTGCTCATGTATTGCAGTTAACACTCCGCACGAGTCCCCATCGAAGCGATAAGCGGCCTTGGTGTAACCAATCTGGTTAATCACTTTGCGGGCAGTTTCCTGCACGTCAACATAGGTTTTCGATTTTACTTCACCGGCCAAAACCACCTGTCCGGTCGTTACCAGGGTTTCGATGGCCACTTTCGAATCCGGATCAAAAGCCAGAAATTCATCCAACAAGGCGTCTGAAATTTGGTCAGAAACTTTGTCCGGGTGTCCCTCGGATACCGATTCACTCGTAAATAAATAACTCATATTTTTAAGTCTATTAAATAAACAATTGTAAGCTCAGTCAAAATCGCCGGGCTAATAATTACCTGTGAAATAAGATGGAGATTGAATGAATGCGGTCGTGTTAAAGCGATTGCTTTAGCATTTTTTTAACGTGGTTGCAATCAATCTCAAATCTTTCCACTAGGTTGGCTACAAATGTACAATCTTTTTTTTCGGATACAAAAAAAGCTCGATATAGTATGCTGCTCGAGCTATTCTCTGCCTGAAGGGAGAGTCTGAGTTGTAACCCATATTTTTTTAGAATCGAAGGCGTAGAGGTTCGTGGTTAATCTGATACAGGGGGAAAGTTTTCTGCCGCAATTGCTGTTGGAAAAATCAGGATTGCTTTTTTACTGTGGGGTATAGCATGAGCACCGCAGCCAGAGGAATTAACATATGGGGCAGGCGATAGAAGGTTTCGTATAAATTCTGGTGCAAGCTATCAAGCGGGAAAGCCCAATAAAAGTTGGCCCATCCTCTTGCAAAGGCTGTTAAGCCACCCCATATCGCAGCGTAAAGAAGAAAATACTTTGCTATTCGGGGAATGAAGATGGTAACTGCAATGACAAAATCAAGTACTCCGGCAACAACTAAAAAGTCTTTTGCTGTGGCTTCGCGGAGATGCAAAATGTTGATTATCATATCGATATATACACCGGGTTGTGGATAAAAACCGATAGCATATAAACCGTGCGCAGAAAAAGTAAAGGCGATTGCGATTTTCATCAGCAGAAGTAGCTTTTTCTTTTCTATCCGATTTGATAATCCGTAACAAAAAAACAAAGGGAGCAAAAACTGGATAGTGTATTCAAAAAATTGTCCGGCATGAAAAAATTTCTCTTTAGAATACAAAAGCGCCAGAAAAGCCAGTGCAACCGAAGAGAGAATATAAAGTGGTGTAAACTTTGCCAGTTGCCGGCTGCCAACAACCAGTGTGAGTAGAGCCATAATAGCATAAAAAATACCAAAAATGACCTTGCTTGTTTGAATAAAATGGTCAGCTCCAGCACTGGTAACATATTCTTGCCAGGTGCCGCCACGAAAGAACAACACCAGGCTTTCCATTAGTTCTTTATCCCACAACAAAGCTCTAAAAGGTGCATCCCAAAACAGATGTTGCCATGCCCGCCCTGCCAATAAAGCAAAACATGCAAGACGTAATAGGTGATGAACAATTTGCTGATTTGAATTTTTTAAATTCATCGGTTGTCGATTTTCCCTGTGATTTATACTAAAAAATAACACTAAATGAGCCTGATAATTTCATTCTTCGTTAGAAAAATTAAACAGAAAAGTAGCGATATCTCTGTTTTTGCCTAAACTCAAAATTTCTAAAACCATTTAAGTTATAGTTGATATTAAACATTACTCTTCGGTACTATGTTTGGTATACTCGAAGATAAAAATCTAAAATATGAGACTGTTTTTTTTTCTTGCACTGCTTTTTGTTTTTGTACAAAGCTATTCGAAAACCGATAAATACCGACTTACCTTGCGTGATAATCCGGCTACAAGTATTGTTATTGGCTGGAACCAGGTTTCAGGTGTTTCCCCTACAGTGTATTATGGAAAAGAAGACCATGGAACTTCATGGAAAAACTACAAGGAGAAGGCTCAGCCCGACCGGACCGTAGTTTTTGGCGAAATGGAAAATAAGTTTGTTCGATTAAGTGGCCTTATTCCAAATACCTCTTATTTTTTTGTTATAAAAGACAGCGAGGGGATAAGCAAGCGATATTGGTTTAAAACGGCCCCCATGGAATCCAATTCCAGGATGTCGTTTGTTGCGGGAGGTGATTCGCGCAATAATCCCACACCCCGTAGAAATGCAAATTTGCTGGTTAGTAAACTAAGGCCTAATGTGGTGCTTTTTGGTGGAGATATGACGAGTAGTGGCACTCCTGAACAATGGAAAAAATGGTTGGATGACTGGCAACTTACCATTAGCGAAGATGGTAGAATGTATCCTGTTATTGCTAGCCGGGGCAATCATGAACGAACCAATGATATGATTTATAACCTTTTTGATGTGCCTTCAGAGAAAGTATATTACGGTGTAACTTGTGGGGATGAATTAGTGCGTGTTTATGTATTAAATACAGAAATTTCAATTGCTGGAGAGCAGACAGCCTGGCTTAAGAAGGATTTAACACGAAATAAAAATACGGGCTGGAAAATAGTACAATATCATAAACCCATGCGTCCCCATGTCTCCAGCAAAAGAGAAGGAAACGTACAATATATGGAGTGGGCTAACTTGTTTTACGATGAGAAAGTGAAACTTGTGGTTGAATGTGATGCGCACACCGTTAAATCTACCTGGCCTGTAAAGCCTTCGACAAAAAGTAAGAGTGAAGAGGGTTTTGAAAGAGATGATAGGAGAGGGACAGTTTATGTTGGTGAAGGTTGTTGGGGAGCCCCACTTCGTTCGAGCGATGATGCAAAAATCTGGACACGCGACCATGGAATGTTTAACCAGTTTAAATGGATATTTATTGATAAAGAACAGATTGAGGTAAGAACTATAAAAGTGGATAATGCCGAGGAGGTTTCTTCGGTTTCCGATTCCGATCCCTTTGAAATTCCTGAAAACTTAGATGTTTGGAATCCTGAGAATGGATCTGTTATTACGATTCGCCATTAGAGTGTAGCTCTGATAGGGTTTGCATCCGTGCATTTTTAAGATCCATCGATTATAAATCGACACACCCGAGTCCAACGGATTGAAGTCTGAAAACCTCAAGTAGGACGTTTTCAGTTAAATGGGATGATGAACCCATTCCAATTAAGTCAGAATCGCAAATGCGAAATGAAAGAGTAGTTTATGCGGTAGTTGTTCGGATTCAATAAAAAATGAAACAATTAGCCAAGGCGGCAGTTAGTAAAGTAGAAACCAACAACAAATAGAATGAAGTATTTCGTAAAGATAGACGACGTAAGAAGCACCGATAAACTGGAAGGAGCTTGGAATAACAACGACTTTCAGGAATTGCTGGCAAGATTTGAGTATCCCGATGCAGAACAATTAAAACCCGCTGATTTGAAGGAATACCTTTTTATGGCCATTTCCGACTTTGAACCTAACGAGTCCGCTGCCATTATGCTTGACTATAAACTTTCGGATGTTCTGTCCGAAGGACAGATTGACAATCTTTCGCACGAAATGCTACGGGTAAAAGTCTTCGAAAATTATTCAGAGATTGATCTTCACCATGATTTGTTCAACATTAACCAGCTGCTTTATCAAGCTTACAACGGAAAGTTCCCACAGGGCAAGGTAAACATGGTACAATTTGAACTTACCAACAAAAATAAAACCCCGGAGGAAATCACGAAGGAGACCGCCCTGAAAGCGCTGAGTCAAGGTCTTTCAGAAAACAATTTAATCAATCGCTTACTGAGCGATCAACTAGAGGGAAAAAAGCCCTTTCCCGAAGCAGAAGGAATAGTATGGGATTTGCAGCTCAAGGGAAACCATGTTTATTCGATTACGATTTCCGAAAAATGGTTGACTAAAAACGACTTTGAACAGCTGGAATATGAATGTACCGTGCAGCCGTTTGTAGACCCCGATGAAGAAGAATAAACCACCGGGAGTTTCCGATTGAAACCGGAACAAATTAGCTGAAAATCTCAGCTAATTCTAACTGAAGCAAGCGTTGCACAAATCAGTCGTGGTTTTTTGAATAGCCCTTTCTTTGGCTTATGTTGGGGCGTTGCTCTAACCTCCAATTCCTTTTCTCTTTCTATGAACGAAGAAACCAAAAGCATTAATACCGCTCTTCTGTAGTTAAATATAATTAATATGGGGTGCGGTATATTAAACTTTTTTACTCACAAGACGGTTTCATAGGTATTCACATTTACTCCCAAACATAGTCTAATGTATGGAAAAAAATAAAGAGAATTTGATGCGTTTTGGCATCGGAACAAAAGGATTCGTGTATATTTTGATTGGAGGCTTAACCTTGATGGCTGCTTTGGGGCGTGGAGGTTCGAAATCTGGCAGCAGCGATGCCCTTAAATTTTTGTCGGGAAGTACAATCGGAACAATCTTGCTGGCAATAACAGCAGCTGGTCTTCTGGCTTATGTTTCTTGGCGTTTCTACCAGGCATTTATCGATCCGGAAGACAAAGGCAATGATGCAAAAGGACTTGCCAGAAGGATAGGCTACTTTTCCAGTGGTGTATTTTATGGAGCTCTGGCTTTTTCTGCAATTGATATTCTCATTAGTTCCGGAGGCGGTGGTTCGGGTGGCGGACAAGAAGCAATTGTTGCGAAAGCACTCACAAAAACATATGGCCAAATTATTGTCGCGATTATTGCGACTGTTTTTTTGGGTAAAGCATTGTATCAAATGTTTCGTGCCTATTCAAATAAATACCAGAATAAAGTAAAGAAACAGGGCTTGTCTGAAAAAGCTCAAAAGACGATCCTGACTTTCGGAAAAATTGGTTACACTGCCCGGGGAGTGGTCATTGGTGTTATCGCTTTTTTGACCTACAAAGCCGCTTTGACATCAAATTCTGATCAGGCGGGCGGAACCAAAGATGCGTTCAGTTTTTTACAGCATGAATTCGGAACAATTGTACTCATATTAATTGCCGCCGGACTGCTTATGTATGGCATTTTTATTGTCGTAAAAGCGCGTCTTCGCGAAATGAGTATGGTTTAAGTTATGCTGTCTATAGGTCCCTATCATTAAATATTGAACGAAACAGATTCCTTCGGCCTTTTCACCCTCGCAATAACGTTTTACACTTCCGTCATTGCGAACAAAGCGAAGCAATTTTTCAGTGAATTACAGCAGTTTCTACATTCGAAAATCCAGGCTCCTGGTTCTAATATCTGACGTACCGTTCTTATTGCATGTGTTGCCCCAAACCGCAATTGGGTGCCAGCGGGTAGCAAGCCACTTCCAGGCAGTCGCTGGCGGTGTTCCTCCCGGATCTTGTCCCAGCCTGGCTCTACCATCGTTTGGGTTTATTTGTCAGCTGAAAACAGGATACGTAGGGGTTATAGTGTATTCATGCATCCCGATTAAGGTGTTCGTAAGCGAACAAGAAAGAGTCACGGAGCATTGGCTTCTCTCTGGCTTTGCTGACAGTTATTTAGAAACAGAATGAATAAGCTAATAAGGACGGACGAGTATCCATTTTCGATATAAAATGTATATTTTCAAACTGTTTTCAAATCCAGCTTTCAATGAAAAGAAACATGCTTTCCCTCGCGGTTTTTGTTGGCCTTTCGGCCGCCCTGTGGTCGTGTGAGCACCAATTGGACAGCGAGAACTTTCTGGAAATTGCCCCGCCCGATACTACAACGATGATCCAGGTCAGCCTTTCGCCTTTCGAAAACCAATACCTGTTTACAGTACCCACCTGGGTCAGCTATGATTTAAACACTTTTGGGCTTACCGTATATAACGTGGAATTTTATGTTGGTGACCAGCTCATCCACTCAGACAATAAAGCCGTTGGTGGTTTTGTGTTTGAGCCTTCGCCCTGGGGAATTGGTACGGAAACCATGTCTATGGTAGTGAACACCGACACCAACACTGGCAGCCTGGCCGATATGCTAAAGGCAGAGGGTTTCGTTTTTAAACAAGAATGGGAGGTACTGCTGGACGGGGGCAGTCCAAACGTGGTAGAGATTACCCGTATTGAAAACAAGGACGGCATCCTGGAGATCGAATGGGAGGAATATGAGCGTTTTAATTTTCAGAAATACATTTTATACAGAAACTTTGGCGAAGTCGAGTGGTCCGGGCAAGCGCATGTAATTGCCGAGATCACCGATCCCACACAACATAGCTGGCTGGATTCGTCGTTTATTGGGGGCACCGGAATTTATTGGGTCGAAGTTTATGGTAGCCAACAAAAGGCTACGAGTCAAAAACAGCAGTTCGACTTTCCAAAGCCACAACTGGAACTACTTTGGGTGAAGGGTGACAGCGCGTCATTCCGTTGGACCCAAAACGCCTTTCATCGGGCGGTGGATCACGTGACGGTCACAGTGCCTGACCATTATCCCCAGCCAGCCATCACTCTGTTTTCTTCCGAAAACTCAACCGATACTGCCTTCGTGGCAAACAACCTGCTGTTTGGAAGTACTTCGGAATATACCCTGTCGGTTTATCCCAAAACCAATATCCCGGCAAACGAAGACATCCAGGTGATGCGGTCGTCGGTTTCCTTTGGCATCGGCATCAAGTTCAGCCCTTTCGAAAAATTTATTGGCGACCCGGTTAACAACCTGTTTTATGGATATGGCGAAGGAAAGATCAGGCAATATGCGTATCCGGAATTGGTGAAAAAGGATTCGTGCGGAAGTAGTTTCTTCGAGCATTGGTTTGTGTCTCTTTACGACCAGAAGCTTGTAACGCAAGTCTATTCGGACATGACCTTGCATTCCCACAACGAACTGGATCAAATCACCACTCACAGTTACTCAGACTTTGGCTTAAATGGGTTCTGGAGCAACCTTTCCATTTCGGCCAACAACCGGCTGGTGGGGCCTGTAGGTTTCAGCACCGGTTTATACGATTTGACCAACCAACAGATGGTGGTTTCATCGGACAACCAAGAGTTGGATTGGTCTACACTTTCACCTGACGGCAACTATATTTTTACCCGGAAGTATTTGGGCTATGCCGACCAGATGACAATAACCATCTGGCGGATCACAGCAACTGGCTTCGAAGCCATTGGATCGTTACCTGCTAACAATTATTCGGTTCTTACTTGGGTGCCGGATGGCGGGCATCGACTGGTAGCATTGACTGGTTACCAGTTTAACATGGAAGGGGCTACCGAAAATCATTTTGGCATTTTTGATGCGGAAAGCCTTCGGGAGATCTCCGGATTTCAGGTCAAAGCAGGCTACTTCGCGGGCATAGACCCCGTCAGTGAGCTGGTGGCTTTTACTATACAAAGCCCCGACTATGGCGACCGGGAATTTGTATATGTGTACCACTATGATACCGGGGACCTGAACAGCCGGGTGCCGCTCAGCCCGAAGACCGATAACTTTTATTTGTACCGGTCGCATCTGTTTAGCAGCAAAGGGTTTGGTATTGATATTTCTATATTTTAAAAAGATACTATGAAGAGGATTTTATTAACCTGTACATTGGTTTTAATGGTTTTGTTTTCGTTCTCGCAACGATTCTCTGTGGGTGCAAGTATTGGCTACGGCAGCTATTCGATGGGCAGCTTGAAAGACTTTCAAGCCTGGCGGGTGAAGGAAAGCAACTTGCCGCTTAAAACCACCGAGAATTATCCGATCATGCCTTACTACCGGGCAGAGATAGCGCTTAACGGCCTGTGGGTATTTGATAAGCTTGGCGTGTTCTATGCCTTCAGCTCTACCGGTGGCAGATCCACCGTATCCGACTATTCAGGGCGGGTTAATCTGGATGCGCTGATCAACGGTAACCAGCTGGGGCTTTCCGTACGAAAAGATTTCATCCGGCAAAACAATTGGTCGGCGGGTGTTTATGTGGATGGCTCTTGGCTGCGTTCGTCCCTTAATGCCAAAGATTATCTGATGTTGGTGGGGCCGCCGGAAACAGTAGAAAAAGATTCATACGACTTCAGAGCAACCGGATACTCCGCCGAGCCCGGCTTGGCCCTGACTTACAAGCTCCTTCCCTTGATGTTCCAACTCAACGTAGGCTACCTGATGGATTTTTCAGGAAAGCTTTATCTGAAAGACAACAAAAAGCAATGGTTGGAACCAGACGGGAAGGAGGCAACACCCGAATGGTCAGGCCTACGTGCGGGAGTCCAAGTGTCATTCGTTTTTGGAAAGCCGGAGTAAAATGCTATTAATTAAACGATCTGTTACCCAATCATAAATCAAATCAAATGAAGCTGGAAATCCCTTTTTTGCTTTCGCTAGTGGCAGTAGCCGTTTTGTCTTCCTGTAACTTTTCGCCCGACGGTGACTATTTCAGGGAACTGGACAAGGAAGGCACCACACCCTATATTGAGGTAGAACTCAACTTTGATACCGACACGCTATACATCTGTAATAACGAGTGGATTGAATTTCACTACACCAGAAACGGCGATCAGGTCAACTGGGCGCGGTTTATTGTTGACGGGGAAGAAACAAGTCCCAACGACGAGCAACATGGAGGGCTCGAGCCATATTGGTATTTCCCGGGATTTACACCCGGAATACATACACTTAGTCTGCAATTGTTTACCCAATCGGGTACCGGAAGCGTTGCAGACCATGTTGGTGCTGAGGGTTTTCTGATGCAGAAAGATTGGGTGTTGAAAGTTGTGGACGACTATGAAATGGGGGCGTCAATTGTGGATACTTCCTTCCAAAATGGGCTACTGAAACTAAGATGGAAAGAATACAAAGGGTTAAATTTTGAAAATTACAAGGTCTATAAATATGTGCAGCCCACCGCTCTTCCCGACCAGTTGGTGGCTACTATTACCGATCAGCACCAGACGTCGGTTACGGATCCAAATTATCACGGCGAAAATTCGATATACTATGTGCGGGTAAACGATCGTTATCGTGGAAATTCACTTCAGATCGAGGGCCCTCTGCCAGAACTTAGCGCTACCAATAACGCAGAAGGGAATATCGTGCTGCACTGGGAAAAACCACCGTTTTGGGCTGCGTTGAAAGGATACCGGATCATGGAAGATGACATCTCGTGGACGAACTCCGGCTTTGAACCGCTCTACCTGATTGGGGATGCACTGGTGGATTCGTTTGTCATAACAGACCCTTGTTTCGCATACAAGTACAATTTATGGCTCCAGTTTGATCCTAAAGGAACCGTTTATTTGGAGAATTGGACCCGACCGATAGATTTGGCAATGAAAGTAACGACCTCCAGCGGTTTCTCGTCTCCTAAATTTGTTTATGGCAGGTCAGGTGTTGAAAATTGTATCTACTTGTCAAACTATCAGAAAATGGATGTTTTTAACACGGAGCTTAACCAGATCGTGGAAACATTTCAGTTACCGCCTTTTGGTAATTTTGAAGTTTCACCCGGCAACAAGTATTTAGTCGCTAGTGTGTATGATCTCAATCAACTCTATTTTCTCGATTTAAAAGATCCGGCCAACCACAAGGCCATCGATTTTTCCGGACAGGTTCCCTATATTGAGCACATTGCCACGATTGCTGACAATGGGACCGGCATTGTACTTTCGGGACAAAACATTATGCTGTACGATTATATCGCCGAAGAAATTATTGCTGAAGGGAAACTCGAGTATAACGGATTGTATCAGCATTTTATATCAGAAGACGGCAAGTATTTCTGCTTTAAGAATTATGGTGGCTTTGAATTTTTTCAGCTTAAAAACAACCAGATTGTCGCCATGGAAGAGCTAAATAAAACCGGAGGCAATAGCATTTTTGCAGACTTTCTCACCGGTGAGCAAGCCAAGCTGGTCAGGCTTCGTGATCAAAAAATCGAGCTTATCGACTGTGCCACCCAATCCACGCTTCACCAATGGGATGTAGCAGCTAATGTTGAGACAGAAGTTTACCATATCGATAAAGCAACGAACCAACTTTTTATGCGTGAGGGAGACAATTTTGTTTTATTAAACACCGAAACCGGCATTCGTACTTTACTTGCAAAAACCCATAAATCAAATGAGCTTTCTCGGTGGGGTATAAAATACAACAATGGACAGATATTATGGCAGGAGGGGAAAAGACTGGATGTAAGGGATAAGCTTTAAAACGGATAACAAAATATTCTTTTACCTGGTTTTCACGGTTGCTGTTGGCACTTCAGGGACGGGGTCAGGACCGCAGGATCATCAGACAAAACGATACCATTTTCTGACATGATTACCACTCACCGATACATAAACCGTGTCTTGGTTCAGGCAGATCAGTTCACTCGAAATGCGGAATCCCGGGTTTCGCATCTCGAAGTCAGCCCAACCACCATTGAAATCTTTCCTTCGGTTTTCTGTTTTGCTGGTCAGTCAAGATAAGTTACATCAAAAGAATCTTCTGAATCTCCAATTGAAAGCTTTCGGCTTTTTTGTTGCCGATTAGTAAGGCAATTTCTTCGATATGTGTAGCTGAAAAATTGGGCTGATCCAACTTGCGCCCCCGAAAAGATGGATACATATTTGCCAACGGAACCTCGATGGTTTCCCATTCTCCCGATGTTTCGAAATAGGCGATGTAAGAATACCGATCGTTGGTATTGGCATAAATTCGTGCCTGGTATCTTTTGCCATCGCCTTTTAAATACAAGGCCAGCGTTTTTGCATTCGCTATCTCCAGTGGGTCGAAACGGTAATGCACCGATGCAAATCCACCGTTGTTCTCCAGAGAAACCTTTCCTTTAAACAGTCCGTTTCCATCGGCATTTAAGTTGAAGCTTGATGTTGATTGCCCACCCATGACGCCGTCGTTTATCACGAACCAAGCTTGTAAATCACTGTTTTCCGAAAACTCGACTAGTACCATAGGATTCATTGTTAAAGTGAGCAAAACAAACATTACAATTTGTAGCATACAGCCATTCGTTTAAGTCAATCGAACTTGAATTTCAGCTCCATAGTCGTTTAAACCATTGAATAAAGTTAAAGTTCAAAAGAGCATAATTTCTCCTTTTTCACAAGGAAACTAGAGGAATCTCTTAGGGTAGGGGTTGAGGCGTTGCTTCAAGCAATGGTTTATTTCGCCTGCTGGCGAAGTGGGGGGTGATTGTTCCATGCTATAGCCCGTCATCCTGAATGGGGAGTTGGCTGTCCCCTTTGAAGACTCGTCATCCTGAACTTGTTTCAGGATCTGTTAGCGATTTGTTCCAGTATTGTCTGAAACAGATTGCTTCGTTCGTTCCTCCCTCGGCATGACGTTTTTTACTTGCGTCATGGCGAACAAGGTGAAGCAATTTTTCTGCTGCTTACTGCGATCTCACTCTCTTGGCTCTTTATTCTTAGCTCTAAGATCTTGTTCTTGTTGCGTGTGTTGAGGCAATGCCCCAAACCCCGGTTCCTTTTCACCTACTGGCGAAGTGGGGCTTTGCTATCCTTTGCAGAAGTGAAGTCCGCAATATTTATGATTGAATAATCGCAGGGAGATATCAGCAGCGATTCGGGTCAAACTGCTTGTTAACTATTCATTACAGGAAATTGAAACGACCTTTTATTCATTTATTTCTACAAAACTATTGTTTATTTAGTTCAGTAGCGTTAACTTGGTTAATGATTCAGGTTCAGCAAACCACACAATCAATTGCAGAGCAGAGCAGAGCAGAGGAATACCGATAACTACGAAAGACCCGGGACAAAGCTTTGCAGAATCACCGGTTAACAGCTACCGGAAAACAGAAAGCTATTGACGAACAAATCGGCATTGCCGGGCAAAAAATAAAAACGGATCTACTCAACCATTACTGCGGTAGTGGTTATGTCGGAGAATCATTCGGCACTAAAAAAGGCCGCCTGTGCCGTGGAAAGCTTTTCAGGCGACCCCCAAATGTCAATAACTAAATTAACACCCGTTAAAATTAACAAAAATGGCAAACATTGATGATTACAATGCCAAATTAGCCGACATTCAGGCTATTCCCGACCACGATGTGAAAGAACCCAGCATTCCTGTTGATGTGTTCTTGCAGGAAGCCGAAAACCTGCATCATTGGAGCCTCGGCGATTCCGACCCCTTAAAAGTGGTAGGAATTACCATGGCTATGATTAAAGACCTGCCTGTTCGAGCCGGTGCCTGCCGCGAAGCGCAGTCGGTATGGAATAAAGATTACCGGTCGCAACAGGAAGCACAAAGGGAGTGGGCTGTACAGTCGCCGCTGGCGTATGACTTACGAAACGACTTGTTGCAGAGTTTACGTTTTGCGTACCGGAAAGACGAATCCCTTTTAAGCCGTGTCAGTGCCATTACCGATGGAACCGGACATGCAGATATGATTCAGGATCTCAACGACATTGCTGTGCTGGGCCGCGAAAACCCGGATCCGCTAACGGCCATCGGTTTCGATTTAGCCTCGCTGGATGAGGCTGCTACCCGGGCCGACGAGCTGGCCGATTTATTGGCCGAAGCCAATGGCGACAAGGCCGACTTCAACGAATCGAAAGTGATACGCGACAAAGCCTATACCCACCTGAAAGTTTTGGTGGATGAAATTCGGGAAGCCGGAAAATATGCGTTCCGAAATGATAAAAACCGGCTAAAGGGCTACTCCAGCCAATACCGGCGTAAGCACCGACAGTCGGAGACTGAAGAAGTGAGCGAGTAGGTGTTGCTCAAAAAGCCAATCTGAAAAGCACAGTTGGAAATCAGCTAAAAAGGCTGGAATGGCGACCGATTGTCTTGGAAAGATTGGCTTTTTTTCTGGAAAGATTGCCGAAAAAGCCGGAAAGCCCCCTCATCAGGCTGGAAAAACTCAAATTTTAGCTGGAAAGATTCACTTTTGATATGGAAAGGCCAGCAATTTCGCACTTTTTGACCTTTCAAAAATGCTATCGATCATTCTAATTCGCTTTCGCGGAACACCAGCCCATTCTTTTTTAATTATTAAATTGATAGCACCTGATCAGACCAATGGATAAATTTCTGAATAAATATCGCATTCCATCAGCCCGCCTGCAAAATTGGGATTACGGTTCGAATGCTGCCTATTTTGTAACCATTTGCACCGGCAACCGGGCCTGTTATTTCGGACATGTGACGGATGGGAAAATGGTTTTGTCCGAAACAGGTCGTTTTGTCAATTCCGAATGGTTGAAAACATTTGACATGCGCAGGGATATGAATTTAACGATGGGTGAATACGTGGTCATGCCCAATCATTTTCATGCGATTGTTATGATTGGTGAAAATGAATATAGCCGCAGGGACGTGATGGGTGATGGTAGAAACGCGATGCATCGTAGAAACGCGATGCATCGCGTCTCTACGAATAAATTTGGGCCACAATCCAAAAATCTGGCATCGATCATTCGTGGGTTTAAATCGGCCGTTACCATTCGTGCCCGTAAAATCGATGTGGATTTTGCCTGGCAATCCCGGTTTCACGACCACATCATTCGTAATCCGGAATCATTCCAACGAATTTCAAATTACATTCGCACCAATCCGGCAAACTGGCCGAACGATCAATTTAATTCGTTCAACCAAAATCCTGAACACAGGTAGAATCGGGTGGCGTGGTTTTCAGCCGCGCATTAAAGAATCCCCTAACACAATCACCGACCACCGAACAGGAAATGTTTTGCACATGCGTGTTTGGTAATCGTCGATTGAAAATCTACGCACCCGTGCTAAAAGAGCTTCGGATTCAAATCCTCTTAGATGCGCAAAACCAAACGCTGCAAACTGGAACTCGTAAACATTGAACTCGCGGATCGCAGAACCGCTTGCTCCATTAAATGTAACTTCTATGTATCGGATGTATTCTTTGCCGGTTTCATCGGGACTTTCTACCGAACGAAAATAAAAAGGAAAGCGTCATCCTGAATTTATTTCAGGATCTACAACTTACCACAACAGGCCACTTGAAGATTCCGAAATAAGTTCGAAATGACGGGAAAAATACATTGGATTTGATTGAGCAGATAGCCAAAAGCTCGTGCGCGATTGTATCGCGTTCCTTTTGAAGTCAATAAACTACACGATGTAATCGTGCGGGAGCGAGGGAATACTATTATTGAGACTTCTCTTTAGCAAACTCTAGAAACTTACCTAACGTCCATATTTCATGCCGAAGTTCTTTAGGGAAATTTTTTAAATATGGAGACGGCACAACCAATGTGACTCCATGAGTTCTCATTTCTTTCAGCTGATTGGCCGAAATACCCTGCTGTAAAGTAAATAAATGCTTCTGCGGTATTTTATCTGCTTCATTAACAATTTGTCGCCATCGATCTTTGCAAGTTGTTTTCGCTCCTAGAAATATTAAATTTTTGCTACCTGCCGGTTCTCTATAATACGTTTCAATATTTGGAAAGATAAAGTCAGGCTTTTTATTTTGTTCTGTTCGTGGCTGTGAAGAATATGAAATACTCCAAGCATCAAATACTTCAGATAAATGATGTTCAAGTGATTTGCCAGCTCTAGACTTCCTCCTGTTTAGAATTGTATTAGCTGCAACGATAAGATCGTTAACCGTTGGGAAAGGAGTTCTTATTATCTCACCATACCTGTCATTCTCTATCGCTTTAAATAATTCAAACTCGGTAGCAAGCCAGCTTAACATTTCATTATCCGGCTTTTTTAAAATGTCCATCCGGCTATGCTTAAAAGCTTTCAGAAAAATATTTCTGGCACCAATTGCCAATTCGACCGTTGGAGGAAAATCAACTTTTAGATTTGTGATAAACTCATGAAATAGAATCAAGAGTCTTTGTTCGTCCGTATTAGTTGAAGTTTTTGGTATAAGTCCGTTTGTTTCAGTTGAAGAAATACCAAAAGCATTAAAGAACTCTTCAATATCATTATCAGTTTTCAACACAAAACCATGATAGTATTTTTCATCCTTTTTCGCTAAAACAAGCAAATCACCAACATTGTCATCTGACAAAAAAGGAAAACCTTTTCCAAAGCGAGTTAATCTATATTCATTCCTAGTACCGACACCATAATGAATGAAACGACTATCTGTCTCGAAATCATCTTGCCACTTGATTTTGACGAATATATCTTTATTTTTCCCTTTCACTCCTTCTGAATCAAAAAAGAGAGACCAAGCATGTTTATGTATATGAAATCCTGATTGATGAGCTCCTGTTGTTCCAGCGTCATTTGCTGTAATAAATTTGGAAAACGCTAATTCACTCTCGTTGCATGATTTTATTGCAGACCTTAGAACTTCGCTACTCATATTCTAAAATTTTAACAATTTGTTTTGCAACGGCCTGGATCATTGTTGTTACGACAGAATTTCCAAATTGTCGGTATGCTTGATTATCAGAAACCGGAATCACAAATTTATCAGAAAACCCCTGTAATCTGGCGCATTCGCGAGGAGTCAAGCGTCGTGGATTAGAACCATTTTGAGGAATTAGAATCTCAGCTCCGTCTTTATAATACCTAGCACTCATAGTTCTACTAATCCCATCAAGGTTTGCCATACCATATCCAAAACCATTTCCCTGCGCTTTATGCTTGGCTGCATAGCCTTTCAAGTAATTCCATAGTTTGTCTGAAAGAGTATATTTGGGGTCAATATCTCCATCCAAGATTTCTCGAACGGTTGCAGTTGGATCCGGCATTTGAGGGAAACTAAAATTTTCCTCTCCTCTAAATATATCCTTCAAAAAACCAACAATGATAATTCGTTCCCGGTGCTGTGGTACAAAATGTTTTCCGTCCAAAACCCTATAGTGAATAGAATAATTCAGCTGTTCCAAGGTTCTTTTTATTACATTAAATGTATTTCCTTTATCATGAGAAATTAGATTCTTCACATTCTCAAGCATAAAAGCTTTAGGTTTCTTCTCTTGTAAAATCCTTGCGATATCAAAAAATAGAGTTCCTTGTGTTTCATCTAAAAAACCGTGATTCCGCCCTAAACTATTCTTTTTCGACACTCCTGCAATTGAAAATGGCTGACAAGGGAATCCTGCTAAAAGTACGTCATGTTCAGGTATAAACTTTTCATCTATTTTCGTAATATCACCAAAAGGAACCTCGCCAAAGTTTGCCTCATAAGTAACTTTTGCAAATTTGTTATATTCAGATGAGAAGACACATTTCCCTCCTTCATTCTGATAGGCCATTCTGATGCCGCCAATTCCCGCAAACAAATCAATGAATGTAAATTTTGGTTCTTTGGGCGGGGGAAAAGGAATATCCCAAATCAAGGATAATTGCTGCTCCGGTTCTTTCAATATCTTACTACTTGAACCATTTAATTGCGACTCAAAAGGCTTATAATAATCCCCTTTGCTATACGATTGTGGGCTATGAAGAAAGTGAGTAAATCCGGCAAGACTATCGTCAAGCTCCTTTTTCTTTTCAAGTTCTAACTTCTTCCGGATTGTAGAATATTTTATCATTTTATTTCGAATAAATCTGAAGTGAAAAAATCTGCGAAAGTGATATCAAGAGCTTGTATAATCTTACAAATGTTTTGGATGGCAACATTTCGTTTGCCATTTTCAACACTTGTCATATAGGTTCTATCAATACCTGCTTTAAGCGCTAAAGCTTCTTGGCTAATTCCCTTTCTAAGTCTCAATTCCTTGACTCTTAGCCCAAAATTTTTTTGAATATCCATGACATAAAACTACCTTCATGTTGATTATGGGTCAACGGACTATGAGGCACATATGGAGGGAGTTTTCCACAAAATGACAAATCGGTTAATAAGATTGGAGAAGAGTATTAGGAATTTAGTATTGAAACTAAATTATGGAGCGTTGCTTCCCGCTGTTCAGGTTTTAGCTCACATTCCCAAACAATAATCACCCGCCAACCGGCAGTATTCAATGCTATTTCCTTTTCCTTGTCGCGGTGTTGGGTGTCTTTAATTTTATTGAGCCACCATTCAGTATTGGTTTTAGGGAGGGTAAAGTAGCGGCAACCTTTGTGACCATGCCAGAAGCAGCCATTCACAAAGATGACGGTTTTGTATTTGGGAAGTACGATGTCGGGCTTGCCGGGCAGGCCTTTTACATGCAACCGATACCGAAAGCCTTTGGCAAAAAGGTATTTTCTCACCATCATTTCGGGTTTGGTATCTTTTCCCTTAATGCGGCTCATGTTGTAACTCCGTGTCTTGGGGTCGTGCACATCCATGCTTATAAAGATAGCGAAGTTTTCACAGACAGATTCCAATGCGGCAGTCGGTATCACGAGCGTTTCTCTGCTATTGGGCGCTTCGCTTCGAGTGAAACGCTCAGGGCCGCGGGAAAATCAGGGCATGTACTTTTCCAGTGCTTCCACCAGTTGGGTGGGCGCAACGGGGCGGGCGGTGCGGTTGTTCACGGTGGCGGTGGTCACCTTGCCTTTCACGATGAGCTTTTCGTCGGGCAGCCGGTAAATGTCTTGCCAAAAGACAAACTTTAGGTTTCCTTCGCGGGACAGCTTCAGCCGGCACACAAATTCATCGCCACTCCGCAACGGAAATTTGTAGTCAATCTCAATGCGGATGACAATGGCATCAATCCCATCCTCGTGCAGTTTCGCAAAGCTCAGCCCAGCCTGTTCGATAAACTCGTGACGGGTATGTTCCAGGTAATTCTGGTATACCGCATTATTGACAATGCCTTGCAAATCGCACTCGTAGTCGCGCACTTTTAACTGTAATTCGTAACTGTAATCCATAATTCGTGTTTGTGTTGGTGGTTAAAAATACACAAATTCACGTATGTTCCGATGGAAATGTTTTTGCGGCAGGGTATTTCCGACATGCTACGCCGTGGCCGAGACCCAAACCCTAAATTCCATTCTGAATGTTATGAATTATAAACCCTGGCTTTAAACCTTTTTCGATTTTTGCATTCTAACACGCATGAACAAAACAATTTACAAACTCACCTAAATTTACAAACAATGAAAAAAGTACTCGTTGTATTCGTATTGGCAGTAGTTACAATGGCCGCTTCTGCCCAAACCAATTTTTCCGGTAGCTGGAAATTAGACACCTCTATAAGTGAGCTTAACGATCAATGGACGATGGCTCCCAAATCAATCGACATCAAGCAGTCGGGCAACCAATTGCAGGTTGACAAACACGCGAGCTTTCAGGGCAATGACTTTACTATCAGCGATACCTATACGCTGGATGGCAAGGAATGCATCAACAAGGGGTGGCGTGACACCGAGAAAAAGTCGACAGCCAATTGGTCGGACGACAATAAGTCGTTAAACATTACCTCCACCATTCTCATGGGCGATGGCGGTGAAATGACCATCAAGGAAACCTACCAGATGGATGGCGATGCGCTGACGCTGGATAGCCAAACATCTTCTTCGTACGGCGATATGGAAGAACACATGGTGTACGATAAGCAATAAAGGGATCGTCAGGTAGATCAATTAGAACGTCATTGGCAGCATAGTGAAGCACTCTTTCTCAAACACCTAATAGATTGCGTCGCTGCGTTCTCAATGACGTTTCTGCTTTTATTCAGTCTAAAAATGTTTTGTGAAGAAGCGGTAAATAAATTGACAAAACATAGGTTTTAGGATGTGGGATTATTATCTATATTTGGGTGAACGAATGTTTTACCAATAACAACATATGTAATGAAATACTTCCGCCTGCTCATCCCGGCTTTGTTGCTACTGCTTGCTTTTCGGGGGCAAGCCCAGGACCGCATTGTTACCTGGGGAAAGGACACCATTTCCTGTACCATAACCAACCAAGGGGCACACTATATCCGTTTCACCGTTGAACAAAACGGGGTGAAAACAAAAGGGAAAATCAACCGTTCGGAAGCCAAAGAGGTCATTTATGATGAAGGGAGCAAGGTTGCTGAAATTGTAAACGGGGAGCCCTACCGCTGGCGGGTGGCTGCCTCGGGTGGTTTAGGCTATATGCTGGGCGACACCGATCCCGGGCGGGAAAACCTCAGGAGGCAGGGTCTCCGGCAGGCTGAGATTGATGATTACTTCGACCAGATTCTGTGGGGTTGGCAGTCGTCGGCCTCCCTGCACTATTACCTGCAGCAGGATCTGGCGGTGGGCTTGCAGTATCGCTTCTTCACATCGACAGCGGACGTTTGGGCTACCTTCGATCCGCAGGATGGTGTGAACCTGTATCACGGTCCCTTGAAGGAAACCATGTACGTCAATTTTGTGGGTCCTTCGCTGTACGCCGAGTATTCGTTATCGCGCAATCACCGGCTGCGTTTTTCGGGATCGATTTCTTTGGGAATATCCTTCTATCGGGATGAAGCCACCCTGCTGGAGACCAGCCTGCTGATGACCGGTAAGGCTTTTGGAGGCCTTTCGGAACTGGGGCTGGAATACTTTGTGGCTCCCCGCCTTTCGGTGGGTGTCAGTCTGAGTATCTTTCAGTCAAGTCTTGGCAAGCTGAAGTACGACGACGGCATTAACACCGGCACCTACGATCTGGAGGATGAAGAAATTCAGAGCATCTCGTCATTTGATCTGTCGGGCGGGCTTCGTTATTACTTTTAAATTATACCGTCGCGTACCACGAATCACGCTTGTAAATCGCTGTTGTCTAGAAGTTATAAAGCTAAAGGTTGAAAAGAGGCTAGGGCTGTTTCTTTAGGTAGGTGTTGAGGCGTTGCTCCAAGCCCCAGTTCCTTTTCTCCTTCGATGAGAAAAGGAACCAAAAATCAAGGCTGACGATGCTTTTGAATGAAAACTATGGGTCAGTCACTCCCCGAAAACCAAACTCTTCCTTTCAGTTGTCAAACAGGGTTTCCTTAGCGAGTCCCTTCGCTGTTTCCTTCCCTTGTTTTTTGGTTCAAAACCCTCGTAGCCCAGACGTTTCACCTACCGGTGAAGTGGGGGACTTGATTGTTCCATGCTATAGCCCGTCATCCTGAACTTGTTTCAGGATCTTTTTAGCAGATTGTTCCAATATTGTCCGAAACAGATTGCTTCGTTCGTTCCGTCATTGCGAGCAAGGTGAAGCAATCTTTCAGCAGGTTGCCGTTATTTCACCCTTTTGGATCCTGGTTCTTTATTCTTGGATCTAAGGTCTTGTTGTGTGCGTTGGGGCGTTTTTGCAAACCCCAGTTCCTTTCTATCCTTCTCCGATCGAGATTTTTTTTTCGGCCTTGCAAACCGGGAGACCGATTCCCACATTTTTGTGGGTTTCGTATTTTGAATCCTACATTTTCGTGCGATTATAGGAATCGGCTAGCTCGTTTTCAGGAACTTACTCTTTTTGCATCATTTTTGGTATGCAATGCTCGATTGTAAACTGCCAAAAATGATTAATATGGAATTGAAGCAAACTTGGGAAAAGGTATTGGAGTATGCCACGATGCCTTTACACGGAACATTGTCGCGCAAGCAACGAAAAGGAGTTAAACTTCAGATTAATGAAGGAGTGATTTATGAGAACGCTACCATTTTTCTGGAGGAGTCTGTGGTTTGGGTGTCGGAATCGACTGATGGAAAAATATGCAACACCTACTACGACTGGAATAAAATTGCATCGATAAAAACGATTAGTTCCGACGAAAAATAAAACCGATGACTATGAGTCCCGAGGAAATTGCCGAACTGGAAAAGCTGGTCAATAAACTCAAGTTTCGGGCCAGCCAAAAAGCCAGCGATCTTCACGACTTAATTGAAGACCGTTTGTTAACTGATTTTGAAGAGATCCCGGCGTATGCCGAAGCAACCTATGCTGCTTGTCATGAATGGAGTGAAAAGCATAAAGAGTTGCTAAAAGTGAAAAGTGCATAACTGAACTTTTCGATAATCAAAACCCGGGATCGCCATCCCGGGTTTTACTTTTTCGTTATCGTCAGTCAGCCTACTTCAGAGCGTTTGAATAGCTCGCTCAATTCGCTGAATGGTTTCGTTTTGTCCAATAACTTCGCAAATATCAAACAGGTCTGCTCCGGCACTGGCGCCCACTAAGGCCAACCGAACAGGCACCATTACCATGCCAAATCCCCAGCCTTTATCGTTCATAAAGTTAGAGAACTGCTCTTTAATTGAAGCGGCTTCCCATACGTCAACCCCTTTAAATAGCTGAATAATTTCCTGCAACTTCTCGGGCGTGTCGGCTTTCCATTTTTTCTTTACCGTTTTCTCGTCATAGCTTTCCGGAGCTACAAAAAAGTAGTCTCCCTGCTCCCACAAGTCGGCAATAAATTCGCAACGCTCTTTCACCAAACCAACCACTTTTAAAATAGTCTTATTGGGCACGTCAACGCCTTTTTCTTTCAATATAGGCTTGAATGCTTCAGCCAATTCTGCATCCTCTTTTTGCTGAAAATAATGGCGGTTGAACCATTTGGCTTTCTCCGGATCAAAACGAGCACCGGCTTTCACCACTCGCTCCAGGCTAAATTCCTGAATCAACTCATCCATGCTGAAAAATTCCTGCTCTGTTCCGGCATTCCAACCCAGCAAGGCCAGCAAATTCACAAAGGCCTCAGGGAAATAGCCATCCTCGCGGTAACCACGTGCAACATCACCCGACTTTGGATCGGTCCATTGCAAAGGAAATACCGGAAAACCCATCTTGTCGCCATCGCGCTTGCTCAGTTTCCCTTTTCCGGTAGGTTTCAGAATTAATGGTAAGTGTGCAAACTGCGGGCGGTTTTCGCCCCAGCCAAATGCTTCGTACAGCAAAATATGCAGGGGCATTGAAGGTAGCCATTCTTCACCGCGAATCACATGAGTAATCTGCATCAAATGATCGTCGACTACATTAGCCAAATGATAAGTCGGCATGCCATCGGCTTTAAACAATACTTTATCGTCCAGCTGATTGGTGTTGAATTTCACCTCTCCGCGAATCAGGTCTCTTTCAATAACATCTGTATTTTCGGGCATTTTAAACCGAACGATGTACGGTTCTCCCGAAGCAAGTTTTTGCTGTACTTCATCGGTTGATAACGTTAAGGAATTGTTCAGCTGGCCGCGCGTATGCAAGTCGTACGAAAAAACGTCCTTTTTAGCCTCGGCTGCCGTCCGCAATAGGTTCAACTCTTCCGGCGTATCAAAGGCATAGTAGGCATGCCCGCTTTCTATCAATTGCTCTGCATATTGACGGTACATCGCTTTTCGCTCACTCTGCCGATAGGGGCCAAACTCGCCTCCAATTCCCGGGCCTTCAACCGGATTTAACCCACTCCATTGCAGGGCTTCTAAAATATAATCTTCGGCTCCCGGCACATAGCGGGTTTGATCGGTATCTTCAATCCGCAGCAAAAAATCGCCACCATGCGTTTTCGCAAATAAATAATTAAATAAAGCAGTTCGGACACCTCCCATATGAAGGGGGCCGGTTGGACTTGGGGCAAAGCGCACCCTTACTTTTTTGGCATTCATTCGTTTATTATTTCAATGTTGTCAAGCAATATTTCGATTGCTTCGAATATTCTTTTCAAAAAAAATCACTGCAAAGATAGAGAAATTTACACCCGGCGAAAATCAAGCGACTACCTGAAAGTGAAGAGCCATCGGGAACCACTTAATTCGGCTGGTTGTGGTCAAGCTAATTTCAAATTAATAAAAGTAGCCGCGTTTATGTAATGAAAAAGGCCTTTCGACAACCTATTGCTTGAATAAAAATCACATCGGCTGAAAAAATCGTTTGCCGTAAACAACAGATCAGTATCTTTGTGGCTTTTTATTTGTGGACTTATATATTTTGAATTAACTGATATAGAATGAAGAGGATTAATGTAGTACTTCTTGGTCTTGGCCTGCTTTTTCAGCATGCAGCAATAGCCGACGAAGGGATGTGGTTGCCATCGCTTATTCAGAAACTGAACATTGGCGATATGCACAAGTTGGGATTGGAATTAAGCGCTGAAGATATTTATTCAATCAATAAATCAAGTTTAAAAGATGCCGTAGTTGCCTTGGATCATGGTTCCTGCACCGGGGAGATTATCTCGTCTGAGGGGCTGTTACTGACCAATCATCATTGCGGATTTGGGGAAATTCAGGAGCACAGCTCGGTTGAGCACGATTACCTGCGCGATGGCTTTTGGGCAAAAACAAAGGAAGAAGAGCTACCCAACCCGGGAAAAACAGCTTCTTTTTTAGTTCGGGTTGAAGATGTAACTGATTCGGTTCTTGTTAATGTAACCGACGATATGGACTTTGATGAGCGCAATGCAAAAATCCAAAAGAATTCGTTCGCCATTGAGAAGGATGCCATTGACGACACCCACTATGATGCAAAAGTTCAGGCGCTGTTTAAAGGAAACCGGTACTATTTATTTGTTTACGAAACTTTTCGAGACATCCGCCTGGTAGGAGCTCCACCAAAATCAATCGGCAAATTTGGTGGTGACACCGACAACTGGATGTGGCCTCGTCACACGGGCGACTTCAGCATGTTTAGAGTATACTGCGGACCGGATGGAAAGCCGGCCAACTATTCGGAAGATAATATTCCCTATCAACCCAAAAACCACTTGAAAATTTCATTGAAAGGATATAAAGAAGGCGATTTTGCCATGGTGATGGGCTACCCGGGAAGCACCAACCGTTACAAATCTTCATTTGGTGTTCAATACACCATGAATGGAACCAACCAGGCTCGCATTGATGCCCGTGGCAAAAAGCTGGAAATATTGAATGGTTACATGAACACCAGTCAGAAAGCAAATATTCAATATGCATCCAAATATGCCCGCAGCTCGAACTACTATAAATACAGCATTGGGCAAAACAAAGGCTTGAAAGCCTTGCATGTTATTGAAAATAAACAGGCGATTGAAAAAGAATTCACAAACTGGGTGAATGCCAACGAAGAGCGTAAGGAAAAATACGGCAAAGCCCTGGATTTGATTGAAGAAAGCTACAAAGATACACGAGACGAAAAAGCCTATGAATACCTGGTGGAAACTATGGTTCGAGGTCCGGAGATCTTTTTCTTCAGCTATGGAGCCAAAGGGCTTTACCAAGCCCTTAAAAGTGATAACACAGACCGGATTCAAGCAAGCATAAAGCAAATCCGCTCGGAGCTCGGTGAGTTCTACAAGGATTATGATGCCAAAACCGATGAGAAAATTACGGCTAAATTACTGAAGGTATACGAAAACAATGTGATTGCGGCATACCGACCTCCGTTCCTCGATAAAATTCATTCGAAATATAAAGGCGATTATCAGGAATTTACTTCTGATATGTTCGATAAAACTATTTTTGCCGACCGAAGTGAACTGGAAGAATTTTTGGACAACCCGAAGCTCAAGACATTGAAAAAAGACAAGGCTTTTCAGGCTTCGCTGGAAGTGTTTGACATCATGTCCATCATCGGGGCAAAGATGAACATGACCACAGATGACCTGTTGACTGGAAGACGCTTGTTTGTTGCCGGATTGATGGAGATGTACAAGGACAAAAAGTTTTACCCGGATGCCAATTCAACCATGCGTTTAAGCTATGGAACCGTTGGCGATTATGTTCCTCGCGACGGAGTTCAATACAGTTACTATACCACATTGAAGGGGTATATTGAAAAGGAAATCCCGGGTGATCATGAGTTCGATGTTCCCGAGAAGTTAAAAGAGCTGTACTATGCTGAGGATTATGGACGCTATGCCGATGAGGATGGGACACTACATACCTGCTTTATTACGAACAACGACATCACCGGAGGTAACTCAGGAAGCCCGGTGATGAATGCCCGCGGAGAGTTGATTGGAGTCGCCTTTGATGGAAACTGGGAAGCCATGAGTGGCGACCTGGCTTTTGAGCCGGAGCTCCAGAAGTGTATTAATGTTGACATTCGCTTTGTTCTTTGGACAATCGACAAGTTTGCCGGTGCCACCAATCTGATCGAAGAAATGACCATCATTCAATAAAAATTGGAATACGATATAATTTGAGGGTGACCAGAAAGTAGGGTCACCCTTTTCTATTTGTATATTTGCCCCAAATAACTGAATCATGACAAACTCACCACGCGTTACAATATACACTGATGGTGCGGCCAGGGGTAATCCCGGACCGGGCGGTTACGGAGTTGTGATGCTGGCCGGACAGCATCGCAAAGAAATTTCGGAAGGCTTTGAACTGACAACCAATAACCGGATGGAGCTACTAGCCGTAATTGTAGCGCTGGAAGCTTTGAAGTTTTCCAATTGCCAGGTGACCATTTACTCCGACTCGAAATATGTGGTGGATGCAGTTGAAAAAAAATGGCTGTGGAGCTGGGTGAAAAAGCGTTTCAAAGGCAAGAAGAATGTCGATTTGTGGACTCGTTTCCTGAAAGTTTATCAACTACACCAAGTCAGCTTTAAGTGGGTGAAGGGGCATGCCAATATCCCTGAAAACGAACGGTGCGACGAACTTGCCGTTGAAGCCTCGTTTGAGCCAAACCTGAAAAAAGATGTTGGGTATCTGCAAAGTCAAGCATAAGCAATTCAATACATAAACATTTCACTACTTTTGCTACCGAATTAAGTCACCAAAATATGGATTTTCTGTATCATCTTGGTATTCGTTTTTATTTACTGGCCGTGAGGGCTTCGGCCTTGTTCAACGAAAAAGCCCGCCTGCTTCTTAATGGTCAAAAAGCGACTTTCCCGTACCTAAACGAAAAGCTCGATCACAGCAAGCCCATCATCTGGGTTCACTGTGCTTCGCTGGGTGAGTTTGAACAGGGGCGCCCACTAATTGAGCAAATCAAAAAACAGCAGCCCAACTATCAGATACTACTGAGCTTTTTTTCGCCCAGTGGATACGAAATAAGAAAGAATTATGAGCAGGCTGACTACATCTGCTACCTTCCGATAGACACCCCCAAAAATGCCATCAGGTTCATTCAGTTGGTGAATCCTGAAAAGGTATTCTTTATTAAATATGAATTTTGGTACAACTATATTCGGCTCCTCCACCAACAAAATATTCCGCTTTATTTGGTTTCGGCCATCTTTCGCAAAGAACAGCTTTTCTTTAAAAACGGTATCGGGGCGAAATGGTATCGGAAAACACTGAAAAAGATCAGTCATTTCTTTGTGCAAACCGAAGCCTCCGCAAAACTGCTTGCCGGTGTTGAGATAGAAAATTACACGATTACCGGAGATACCCGATTCGACCGGGTTGCCGAAATCGCATCGAACAGCAAAACGCTTCCACTAATCGAGAAATTCAAAAACCAACAAAAACTAATTGTTGCCGGGAGCAGCTGGGCACCCGACGAAGAGCGCCTGGTTGAATTCCTCAAACAAAACCACGACACAAAAATTATTTTTGCCCCCCACGAAGTCAAAGAAAGCAACATCAAAAGATTATTGGAGTTGTGCCCCGAAAAAGCTATCCGTTACACACAAGCCGGTAAACAGGACCTGTGTAACGTGCGCATTCTAATAATCGATACTATTGGGATACTGTCCAGCATTTATCGGTATGCAGACGTTGCTTACGTTGGAGGAGGGTTTGGAGTAGGCATTCACAATACGCTTGAGGCTGCCATTTACAATATCCCTGTCATTTTTGGGCCCAATTACCTGAAATTTCAGGAAGCCGTCAACCTGAGGAAGGTTGGAGCAGCATTCTCAATAAATGAATCGGGCGAGCTGATCCAGATTTTAAATCAACTGCTAAAAGATGAAAAATTGCGTCTGGAAATTGCAAAACAGTGCCAAGCGTTTATGAGTAAAAACCTGGGAGCGACACAAGTGGTTCTGGAAAAAGTTTTCAACATATTTTAATTTTTGAAACCATTTTCAAGTCAAATCGTACCATGTTGTTTTGAATGCCAATAGTTTACATTTGGATAACTTTTAGCTCCCCTTTTTACATTCGTCTTCCGTTTTGGTAAACTTTTCTTAATTATCAAAAACATTAAATATTGATTGTCAGTCAACTAACATATTTTGGTTGATAACTTTAAAGCCCGATCAAATAAATAGTATTCCATTTTCTTTATTTCAATGTTATATTGCATGGAGCAAAAACAGCGTAAAGGGATTTAACTTGTAATCAAGTTTACAATCAGTTAACAAAAACAGTATTTTAATTTTTGGTGTATGGCTTTCAAAAATGTGGCAGTTGAGCCCAAAACGGGCAAGAAAATTTTTTCCCAAGAGGAAGCATACCAGGCAACATTAAATTATTTCAACGGAGATGATTTAGCAGCCCGGGTATGGATTAACAAATATGCGTTGAAAGATTCTTTCGGTAATATCTATGAAAAGAATCCAGACGAAATGCATATGCGCCTGGCAAAAGAAATTGCCAGAATCGAAAAGAAGTATGAAAACCCAATGTCTGAAAAACAGGTTTACGAGCTTCTGAAAGATTTTAAACATATCGTTCCCCAAGGTGGTCCAATGACGGGAATCGGTAACGACTATCAGATTGCTTCTCTTTCCAACTGCTTTGTTGTTGGAAACGAGGGCGACTCAGACTCTTATGGTGGCATCCTGAAAATCGATCAGGAACAAGTACAGCTGATGAAACGACGTGGCGGCGTTGGACACGATTTATCACACATCCGGCCAAAAGGTTCACCGGTCAAAAACTCTGCCTTAACTTCTACCGGTATCGTTCCGTTTATGGAGCGCTATTCAAACTCAACACGAGAAGTCGCTCAGGATGGTCGTCGTGGAGCGTTGATGCTTTCCGTTTCTGTTAAACATCCCGACTCTGAAAGTTTTATTGATGCCAAGTTGGAACAAGGGAAAGTTACCGGCGCAAATGTATCGGTAAAAATTCACGACGACTTTATGCAGTCGATCGAAAGTGGAGAACTTTACAGCCAGCAATACCCAATCGAATCTGAAAATCCGGTGTTTGTAAAGGAAACCAATGCGAACCAAATCTGGAAAAAGATTGTACACAACGCCTGGAAATCTGCCGAGCCGGGTATTCTTTTCTGGGATACCATTACGCGCGAATCAGTTCCTGATTGCTATGCAGATTTAGGCTACAAAACGGTTTCAACAAATCCATGTGGCGAAATTCCTCTTTGCCCATATGACAGCTGTCGTTTATTGGCAATCAATCTTTATTCGTATGTAGAAAACCCATTTACTTCAGAGGCGAAATTCAACTTCGAAAAGTTTAAAGAACATGTTGGCTATGCTCAGCGAATGATGGACGACATTATTGATCTGGAGTTGGAGAAAATTGATGGTATTATTGAAAAAATCAAAGCTGATCCTGAAGCTGAAGAAATCAAATACATTGAGCTCAAACTTTGGGAGAAAATTCAGAAAAAAGCCAAAGAAGGACGTCGTACCGGAGTTGGAATTACGGCAGAAGGCGACATGCTTGCCTCTTTAGGATTGCGTTACGGAACTGAAGATGCCACTGATTTTAGTGAAGAAATTCACAAAACACTGGCTGTTGAAGCTTATCGCTCATCGGTTAATATTGCCAAGGAACGAGGTTCATTTTCAATTTACGACAGTGAGCGTGAAAAGAACAATCCCATGATTCAGCGTATTCGTGAGCAAGACGAAGCACTTTACACGGACATGGTAAAATATGGCCGACGCAACATTGCCCTGCTAACAATTGCTCCAACAGGAACAACCAGCTTGATGACGCAAACAACTTCTGGAATTGAGCCGGTTTTTATGCCTGTATACAAACGTCGTCGTAAAGTAAATCCTAATGATAAAGAAGTACGTGTAGACTTTGTTGATGAAGTAGGTGACAGCTGGGAGGAGTACATTGTTTTTCATCACAAATTTGTGACATGGATGAAAGCCAATGGCTACGATACAACCAAGCAATATGAACAAGAAGAGCTGGACGAACTGGTCGCTAAATCGCCTTATTACAAAGCCACGTCAAACGATGTTGATTGGATGCGTAAAGTGCACATGCAAGGTCGTATTCAAAAATGGGTTGATCATTCGATTAGTGTAACGATCAATTTACCAGCTGATGCTGAGGAAGAGTTAGTTGGAAAACTCTACTTCGAAGCATGGAAAAGTGGATGTAAAGGAGTTACCGTTTATCGCGACGGATCTCGTTCAGGAGTTCTGATTTCAAATAAAAAAGAAGATAAGAAAAAGGCAAAATTCTCCTCTTTCCCAACCAATCGGCCTGATGAACTTGAAGCGGATGTAGTACGCTTTCAAAACAATAAAGACAAGTGGGTTGCATTTATTGGTTTGGTAGGTGATCTTCCTTACGAAATTTTCACCGGATTACAGGACGATGAAGATGGAATTCTATTGCCTCGCTCGGTAACTAAAGGTAAAATCATTAAAAGCCGCGATGATGCAGGAAACTCGCGTTACGATTTCCAATACACCAACAAACGTGGCTATAAAACCACTATCGAAGGATTGTCGTACAAATTCAATCCGGTGTTCTGGAACTACGCAAAATTGATTTCCGGAATTCTGCGTCATGGCATGTCAATTCATAAAGTTGTAGATACGGTAACCAGCCTGCAACTCGATAATGACACTATTAACAGCTGGAAAGCCGGTGTTGCCCGCGCGCTAAAAAAATACATTCCGAACGGAACGGTTGCTGAAGGTACTGTTTGTGGTGAGTGTGGATCAAATAATGTTATTTATCAGGAAGGTTGCTTGACCTGCCCTGACTGCGGTTCTTCCAAATGTGGATAACCGATTCAATCAATCAATAAAAAAAGGCTTTTTCATCGCGAGAAAGCCTTCTTCTTTTTAGTGGTTTTACGATTCAAATACTTCTGAAAAGTTATTTGTTTTTATAAACAATTTCATTGCTCCGAGGAAGTCTAAAGTGATTGGAGATAGCTGTATTCAACCGTTTTCAATTGCATCCTTTTAAAGAAAAGGGCTGAGATTAAAAAAATACAACACTTCCTTGATACTCATAAAATCGAGCTGATTTTTTTAATGCGGAATTATTCTTTTGCTTCAAACAGTTCCGTTTCATCAACCGATTGCACTTTCACGCTATCTTTCAAAGTTCGGCTGACAATATTATATGGCCCGGTAATTACTTCGTCACCATCGCCAATCCCATTTAAAATTTCAATATCCATATTATCCTGAATGCCGGTTTCAACGGCTTGCCTGTGGGCAAAACCATCCTTCAAAAGAAAAACAACTTCCTCCTTTTCAGCCTCCGATTTTTCTGATGATTTCTCACTGTCAACAACCCGGGTTGTTACAGCCTGAATAGGGATGGCGATAACCCCTCTTCGGGTTTCAGTCTGAATATCAACGGTAGCAGACATACCGGGGCGAAAGGGATAAACATTCATTGACGTGCTGTCGATTAAATCAGCATAAGACTCTTGCAACAAAAGCACCTTTACGTTGAAATTGGTCACCTGATCGTTAGATGTTCCAATCGTATTAGCCGAATTGGCAATTTCAGTAACAACACCTTTAAAATTCCGGTTTAAATAAGCGTCAACTTCAACCAAGGCTGTATCTCCCTTTACCACCTTCACAATATCATTTTCGTTAACCTCTACCTTCACTTCCATTTTATTGAGGTTGGCGATAACCATCATTTCGGTTCCGGCGTACATGTTGGTTCCAACAACCCGCTCACCCTGCTCTACATTTAACCGGGAAATAGTTCCATCCATCGGCGAATAGATTTTGGTTTTTACCAACTGTTCTTTAGCCTCAGCTACCGATGCTTCCGCGGATTTCACTGAAAATTCAGCCGCACGAACTTCAGCCTGTGCTATTTTAAGAGCCGCTTGAGCCGACTCAAATTCCGACTTTGGAATGGCCTCCTGTCCGAATAAGGTTTTGGATCGATCAAAAGAAAGTTCTTTTTCAATGAGTTGAGCTTCGGCTTGGGCTAAGCGGGCTTTTGATGAATTCAGGCTGGCTTCGGCACGATTCAATGCCTGGATATACATGTCGGGCTTAATGATAACCAGCAACTGCCCTTTCCTGATTTCATCACCCTCCTCAACATCCATCTGAATAATTTCACCCGAAACATCAGGACTAATTTTCACTTCCGTTTCCGGCTGGACTTTCCCATTTGCAGTAATCAGCTCAACAATGGTTTTGCTTTCAACTTGCTCTGTAGTTACCTTTATCTCAAATTCGTTACCAATCCATCCTTTATTTTTAGCAACGATTAATACTATAATGACCAAGACTACAAATAAGATGACCAGAAATGGAAGTCGTTTGTTTTTTTTACTTTTTACCATGTTGTTGATTTTTGCTCGAAACCGATCGTTTTTTGGGATGTTTAAATTTACAATAAAATATATGTTTGCTACAAACAAAATAATGTTATTGCAACACCCCTTAATGAGAAATACCGATTCGAAGGGCGACCCAATTCTTTATTTCAGAACCAAACGAGTCGTTCGACGGCTTTTTTGTTCCAAAAATAATTGACGACTATTTTTCATTTTAATCAGCGCATCGTCATCGTAAAAACGGATGGTTGCCAAAATCAGCCCGGTATTGTATAGCACATCAAACTTTTTCCGTAATTCAACAACCAAGCTTTCCAAACCGACCTCGGGCTCATCAATACACAACGAAAGGTCGATTGCCGATTGCTGTATCAGGTTGACCTTGATGCGGCGCTTTTTAAACAGGCTAAAAACCCCAGATAGCTGATCAATACCAATAAATGAAAAGTCGGACGGAGAGATGGTAACCAGTGCCTGATTTTTCTTCAGTATAAAAATCGGGACTAAATCCAGCTGATGCCCCACATCATGAATCATAGTCCCGGCTTGGTCAGGAAAATCGAACGGTCGAACCAGCAGTGGAATTTTTTTGTTGCGCAAGGGTTTGATCGTTTTCGGATGAATGACTTTGGCTCCGGAATAGGCCAGCTCAATTGCTTCTCTATAAGAAAGCTCTTCCAGTTTTACCGTGTCTTCAAAATCAACCGGATCACCATTCAACACCCCGGGAACATTTTTCCAGATAGTGACACTCTCAGCATTTAGCAGGTTGCCTAAAATTGCAGCTGTAAAATCAGATCCCTCACGGCCCAATGTGGTCGTTTGATTGGTATTGGTTGAACCGATAAACCCTTGCGTTACATACAAATCGGTATCACGAAAATTAAAGCTGTTATTGATCAACATCTCCGACCATTTCCAATCAACAACTGCCTCGCGATGCGTTTCATCCGTTCGCAAACTTTGGCGGATATCCATCCATTGGCTTTTCAATCCCTGCTTGTTTAAATAGGCAGAGATGATGGCCGTTGAAATCAGCTCGCCATAGCAAACCACCTGATCATACTCGTAGTCGAAGTTCAACGATGGGTTCATGCTCAGGCGCTTTTTCAGATCTGCAAACAACACTTCAACCTGACCCAAGTCAGCATCAGTCAATCCAAGTCCGGTGGTAATACCGGCATGATAATTCTTGATACGCTCCAAAATTAACTCCATGTTGCTGGCTCTGTTGAAATAGCTTTTAACCAACTCCTCAAGTTCATTGGTTGTTTTGCCCATTGCTGAAACAACAATAACTTTTTTATCAGGAAATAAATCGATGATTGAAGTGGCGTTTTTTATCGCATCAGTTGAGCTGACTGAGGCCCCACCAAATTTAAATATCTTCATACGGTTATACTTGTTTATTTTTTTTCCATTAGTTGGAACTCGCATGCAATCACCCTTCTCTGCTACTGAGTTGTTTACAAGTTCGTTTCACAAATAACTATTTTATTCTAAAGCTTAATGCTGTAAAAATAACTAGTTTTCTCAATCAAAAACCATTCTTTTTTCAAACTAACATATTTATTACAACATGGCAAATAATGCATGGATAAATTAGTCAATTCAGCGAATTCCTGAGATTGAGCTCCGGAATATTAATCAAGCCTTAATTTTGAAATGATAGATGAATAATTGCACATCGGCTTGACCACCATCTTTGTTTTATCGGTAGCTTTGCTTCGTGATTTATTAGAAAAATGCAGAGCGATTTGAAATTACTTGTAACAATATTCTCCGTATTTGTCTTATTTTCTGCGCTGTTCTCATCAACAGGAGAACGATTGAACACATATTCGCTGAATTCGAAAGACCAATCAGCTTGTCTGGATGATATGCTGAGCAGGGATATTCAAGCTGGTTTTCAGGGGGTTGAAGATGAGGGGAAAGATGGTGAGATTGACCGTCTGGATTTTCAGTGGAAGTTGATTTATTCTATAATCCCATTCGATCCACAATATTCGAAATACAAGTTACACACCATCAGCATTTGCTTGCGCTACTCCAGGTGGTTGCACGAAATCGGTAACTTATCTCCTCCAATAAACGGATAAAATCAACAGCTTGCCCAACTCGTATTTTTTTATTCATTTTTAATTGTAACTTATCATGAATTTTCAAAAGAGAAGTAACATCAATATACTTCTTGTTATTCATATTATTTCAATTATTCTTCTTTTCGAAGGGCTATTTATGGTCCTTTCGTTGCTCATTTCATGGTACGATCACGAACCGGAACTTATTCGAGTACTTTACGCTGTACTGACAACATTTGGGGCAGGTGGTTTCCTCTATTTCGTTAGTTGGAATAGTAGGTTTGGCGAACCCGGCGTTCGTGAAGGACTAGTCATTGTTACATTCGGATGGCTCTTTTTAGCTTTCTTCGGAAGTTTACCTTATCTGTATACTCATACGATTCCGGCCTTTGCTGATGCCTGGTTTGAGAGCATGTCGGGTTTCACAACCACAGGTTCATCTATTTTAAGCGATATTGAAGCCCTGCCACGAAGTGTGCTCTTTTGGCGCAGCGAAACGCACTGGATAGGAGGAATGGGGATTATTGTGCTGGTCGTTGCCATTATGCCTTTGCTGAAAATGTATGGAGGCCAGCTTTTTAACCTGGAAGCATCGGTTGTTGTTGAAGAGAAGTTTTCAACTAAAATCAGGTATGTTGCCCGAAGCATCTGGATGATTTATGTCGGACTCACGGCCCTTGAGACTGTTTTATTAACCTTGGGAGGTATGAATCTTTTCGACAGTATTTGTCATTCGTTTGCTACAGTTGCCACAGGAGGATTCTCAACGAAGAACACCTCAATTGCCGACTACTCGCCTTACATCCAGTATGTCATTACGGTCTTCATGCTATTATCTGGAATTAATTTTGTGCTGCATGTTTTAATTGCCAGTGGTAAATATAAAAAGGCTCTTCAAAACAACGAGCTCTGGTTTTACCTGAAGATTGTCTTTGCCGTTGGAGCGGTATTAACACTCATCCTGTTCTTTTCGAATGAAATTTCGTTTGAAAAAGCATTCCGCGACTCTTATTTTCAAGTGATATCGGTAATTACGGCAACTGGTTTTGCTACTGACGATTATCTGCTTTGGCCCACACAGGGTATTCTGATGATTGTTTTACTGATGTTGGTAGGTGCTTGCGCCGGATCAACCGGAGGGGGAGTAAAAGTCATCCGCCATTATATCAATTGGCAGGTTATCAAAAAAAGTATCAAACAAACCATTTCGCCCAATGCAGTATGCCATGTAAAATATAACAACCGCACCCTTTCTTCTAAGCAAGTTAGTGCAGTATCAAACTTCATCCTGCTGTATTACGGCATCGTTGTAATAGGCACAATAGCTATGATTGGCATTGGGAACGACTGGGGAACCTCGTTTGGGTCAATCGTCACAACCATGGGAGGAATTGGCCCCGGATTTGGTAAAGTAGGGCCAGCATCAAACTTCAGCATGCTCACTGATCCATCCAAATATTTGCTCACATTTACCATGTTGATTGGGCGGCTTGAGATCTTTCCGGTGCTCACCTTATTCACACACTGGTTTTGGCGTACCTAGTTTACTTCACCACAAACCGATTGTTTTTATGAATATGCTTTGCCCAATAAACAAAAGGGGTGTCGGCAGCGGCAACAGCCCACTTTAACAGGTAAGTCGTAATTAAAATCTCATAAAGCAAAGAAAGCTCAAAAACGCCATAGAAGGCTATGAATGTGAAAACAACGCTATCCAGTAATTGTGAAACCATTGTACTCAAATTGTTTCGCAGCCACAATTGTCGATCAGAAGAAAACCGTTTTTTCCAAAAATGAAAAGCCCAGATATCATGCTGCTGCGAAACCAGATAAGCAGCCAGACTGGCAATGGCAATTCGTGGCATCAATTTAAAAATGGTGCTCAGCGATTCATGAGTGGATGATGCAAACTCGTCGCCCTCCAACGGTAAAAAGTAAAGTGCCAGATTCATCAGCAGAGTCATCGAAATCAGACTGAAAAAGCCAATCCAAACCGCTTTTTTAGCATCGGACTTTCCGTAGTTTTCGGATAAAATATCGGTTACTAAAAAAGAGCTGGCATAAACAATATTTCCTAAGGTAGCGACCAAGCCAAATAATTCTACTGTTTGGATCACCTGAATATTTGCAACGATTACCGAGATTGGAATCCACATGACCAATCCTCCTTTGCCAAACAATTTGTAAGCTCCAATAATCAGTAGGAAATTAGCCAACAACATGACCACCCAAAGTAGTTCGTTTTGCATTTTTTTGTTTTTTTTTAGTGCAGGGTGATGCCACCTGCATGGTTTAATTCAATAATGGCGACAAAGGTAATAAATCAAATCGGTTCAACAGGTCGAAACAAAAGGAGGCCTTGCAAACGCATGACCTGCGGAATAGTCCCCCAGCCAGGATTGTGTTAGAACGAAAAACCTAATTCTAACTCCAACTGATTCGACATATGTCAACATACTTAGATATCAAGATAACATGATTCCACTAACCATTCGTCCGGTATCTGCTCCATCGCGCCGGGCAGAGTAGAAAAGTGATTGTTCCTGATATGAGCACAGTCCCATAATTTCAATTTGAGACTCAAAAATACCTGCTTTTAGTGCCAGCGTTTTATTAGCTTCCCACAAATCAAGTTTTGCTTTGCCAGGCTTTGTTGGTGCCAGTAAATCAGAATGATTCACAAATTGTGTTTTCACCTGCGCAATCACATCTTCTCCCACTTCGTAATTATCCTGACAGATGGATGGCCCAATTCCCATTGAAATATCGCTGGGGTTTGTATTAAAATTGGCTTGCATGGTTTGAATCGTTTTCACCAGAATCTGACTAACCGTTCCTCTCCAACCCGCATGGACAGAGGCGATTACTGCTTTAACCGGGTCGTACAATAAAATCGGAACACAGTCAGCCGTTTGCACGCAAATGCAGATTCCCGGCTGGTTGGTGATCAAGGCATCGGTTTCTGAAATATCAGGCAAATGATTAAGTTTATGTACAATTTGAATGCCGGTGCCATGATTTTGTCTCGGAAAGATCAACTGCCCTGGTGAAAGCTTTAAGGCACTGGATAATTCTCCTCTGAAAGGCATGTAATCGTCTTTCAAGTTGCCAGTGAATCTGGTGTCTCCATTTCGTCTCCAGCCTATTTTTGTACTACAGAAATTTGTCAATCCATTCGAATCAAAAATTTCGAATTGATAAAACTCTTTCCCACTCATTTCTATTTTTCTCATTGCACGCACAAGATATAAACACCTCAAAAAAATGATCTTAAAATTTAAAAACACAACTTCTAATTTTCATCAAGAATGAGTAAAACTCCCCTTCAAATCGTATTAGTCTATGAGATAATTAACACGAAAGATTAATTTGTTCTTATTCATTCATAAAATAAAACATTAACCTGACTAATGGCAACAATATCTTACAATTCGTTATTTATTTTTGAAAAATAGATCTAGTAATATTAATTTACATATTCCCCATTAAAATGAAAACTAAATCACTATCCCTTACAACGCTTCTTTTAATTGCTATTCACTTCATTTCTTGTGCTCAGGATGACAGTAACACCAATTATGTCACTAATGATTCTATCACAAAGGATGGATATACGTTGATTTACATCAACAAAGCTGAAAATTTCAGCGCATCTGTAGAGCAAAAATTGAAAGATACATTTTTTGCCGTTTATCCAATCTTAGCCAAGCAATACAATGAGAACACGACCAAAACAGTCACTTTTGTAATTGATCCTGCATATGAGGGAGTTGCAGCAACATCAGCTGACCGAGTGGTATATAATCCGGAATGGTTTGCGAAACACCCAGGTGACATTGATGTAGTTACTCACGAAGTAATGCACATTGTACAGGGCTATGGGTATCAATCTGGTCCTTGGTGGGTGACAGAAGGGATTGCTGACTATGTACGTTATAAATTTGGTGTTGATAATGCTGGTGCTGGCTGGTCGCTTCCAAACGTGTCTGAAACACAAAACTACGACAACTCTTACCGCATTACTGCTCGTTTTTTCGCTTGGATTGTTAAAACCAAAGACGACCAATTTATTGAGAAAATGGATCAGATTATGCGTGATCACACTTACACAGATCAAACATGGGTAGAACTAACAGGTAAAACATCTGCTGATTTATGGACAGAATATATTGCTAATCCAGCAATCTAATAATACAAAATAATTAAGGCAGAAAGAATTATCAATTTTGATAGTTCTTTTTGTTTGTAAAAAGTAATAGATATGATAAAGAAAACGCTATTAAGGTATCGTCTGGTTTTGGCGACTATTTGCTTGTTCTCCAATATTGGGTGGGCACAGAGTTTCCCCAAAGATCTGGTTGATTATGTTGATCCATTTATTGGAACTCAGGAAATGGGGCACACCTTTCCGGGGGCAACCGTTCCTTTCGGAATGGTACAACTAAGTCCGGAAACCGATACGATTCCGTATAGCGTAAATGGCCGTTACAATGGTGAAGTATATCGCTATTGTGCAGGCTATCAATATACCGATCCAACCATCGTGGGATTTGCGCATACCCATTTCAGTGGTACCGGCCACTCCGATCTGGGCGATTTCCTGATCATGCCAACCGCGGGCAAATTACAGCTTAACCCGGGAACCGCAGATCATCCGGAAAATGGCTACCGCTCAAACTATAGTCACGAAAAGGAAGAAGCATCACCGGGATATTATAAAGTTTTGCTTGAAGATGATCAAATCACGGCAGAGTTAACCACCACAATACATACCGGATTTCATCAATACACTTACCCAAAAACCGATGTTGGACATATCATTTTAGATATGAATTACAACATATACAATTATGATGGGAAAGTGATTTGGGCTTCGGTTCGTGTTGAAAATGACACCCTGGTTACCGGCTACCGGATAACTCGTGGATGGGCGCGCAATCGCTATATGTATTTTGCTATGAGCTTTTCAAAACCAATCAAAGAATACGGGATGAAAAGTGATGAAAAGTTGGTTTACAAAGGTTTTTGGCGCAAATTCGAGGAAACTAAAAACTTCCCTCAAATGGAAGCCAAAGACATGGTCAACTATTTTGATTTTGACATGACTGATGACGAACCTATAAAAATCAAATTTGCCCTATCAGCAGTAAGTACAAAAGGAGCTTTAAATAATTTGCAGTCCGAAATTTCTCACTGGAACTTTGATCAAGTGAAAGCTGATGCCAGAAATCGATGGGAGAAAGAGTTGGAAAAAATTCAAATTCAAGCGGATCAGGATAAAATGGTGGCATTTTACACCTCCATGTATCACGCTTTCATCAATCCGATTACCTATAATGATGTTGACGGAAAATATCGCGGTCTGGATCAAAACATATACCAAGCCGACGGATTTACCAACTATACGGTATTGTCACTGTGGGATACTTATCGCGCCTTGCACCCGCTGTTTACGATACTTCAACCCAAACGTGCCAATGATATGGTAATTTCCATGATCAAACACTACGAACAAAGTGTGCATCATTTACTACCTGTTTGGTCGCACTTTAACAATGAAAACTGGTGCATGATTGGGTATCATGCTGTGCCAGTTATCGCAGATGCTTATATGAAAGGCATACGGGATTATGATATTGAAAAAGCATTTGAATCGGTTATCAAATCCTCAACTCATAAAAGTTATGATGGCATTGGTGAATACATGAAATACGGTTATGTGCCTTTCGACCTGGTCAATAATTCGGCTTCCTTGACTTTAGAGTATGCTTATGACGATTGGACGATAGCCAAAATGGCACAAGCCATGGGCAAAAAGGAAGAAGCTGCAACTTACATGAAGCGTGCCTTACATTATCGTAATTTGTTTGATCCCGAAGTCGGATTTATTCGTGCAAAAAACTCAGATGGCAGTTGGAAAGCCAATTTCAATGCGCTGAAGACAACTGGCGAAGGATACATTGAGGGAAATGCCTGGAACTATTCCTTATATGAACCACAAGATGTAGCTGGTTACATCGAATTACTCGGAGGCGAAAAGAAATTTATCACTCGTTTAGATTCGCTTTTTGAGATGCATTTGCCAGATGAATTTTTTGAAGAATCGGAAGATATTGACCGTGTCGGAATCATTGGCGGATATGTGCAGGGGAACGAGCCTAGTCATCATGTTCCTTATTTATACAATTGGACCAGCTCTCCATGGAAAACAGCAGAGAAAATTCATCATATCATCAATACCAAATACAATCCAGCACCAGATGGACTTTGCGGAAATGATGACTGCGGACAAATGTCTGCCTGGTACATTTTCAGTTCAATGGGCTTCTACCCGGTTTGCCCGGGAAGCAACGAATATGTAATTGGTAGCCCATGCGTAAATGAAGCTGTTGTTGAAGTTGGCAATGGTAAAACATTCACCATGAAAGCAAATAAACTAAGTGATAAAAATATCTATATCAAATCGGCCACATTAAATGGCAAAGCTTACAACAAAACTTTTATTACACACGAAGATTTGATGAATGGTGGAGAGTTGATCTTCAATATGGTGCCCAAGCCCAGTAAAGAATGGGGAGTGGGAGAAGACAGCAAACCCTATTCGATATCAACAAACGAATTTTAAATGATCTGAAACCGCCGTTGGGAGATTATAGAATCCGGGCAGAAAGGCTTTACATCAAGAACACGTCATTCCTCTTACCAATGGTGTGTTTTGGGTGTAAACGTCTCCGTTTAGCCGTTCAATAATTCGCTCATCTGTTGTTTGTCCAGAATACGAACGGTGCGTCGTTGCACTTCAATGTAACCTTCCTGTACCAGCTCGCCCAAAGCTCGGGCCAGCGAAGGCCGGGTAACACCAAAGTACTCGGCCAATTGAACCTGTCCCATCGGTAACTCAACTATAGCTAACCGATCGCCGGCTAAATCAAGCAAGTAGTGCCCAATCTTTTGCCTAATGGTTTTAAACGATAAAAACTTAATTCGTTGAGAAAGAAATTGTGCTCGCGACGAAATGGAGTTTAGGTAGTTGGTTAGTATTTGTTGATCACGCTGAAGCATCTTCAAAAATTCGGTCCGCTCAATACACAACAAGCTCACTTTTTCGTTAGCGATAACCGTTACCGGAAATCGGTTTTTTTGCCCAAACAAAAAAGCGGTGGCCAGTGGTCGTGGTGCTTCAATATCTTCAATTTTAATTGTCTTTCCCGAATAATCGGCCATTTCACCTTTCACACTTCCCTTCAACACGATGAATAAACGATTGCATTCGTCGCCAGCCTGCACAACCAAATCATCTTTTTCAAAACTTCGTATCTGGTAATGGACATTCGACATTAAAGACGAAAGTTGGTCGGGGGTAAGCCCTTTAAAAACCGGAGAACGGCTCAACAATTCAAAATTCAGCATAAAAAAACGAGTTTGTAACATTTGATACAAGTCAGAAACTACCTGAACCCTATTTTTGTTTCAGAAATTAAAACGAAAACAATGATACGCGAAATAGTTAAAATAGACGAAGAATTATGTGACGGATGCGGAGAATGCATTCCAAACTGCCACGAGGGAGCACTGCAAGTGATTGATGGAAAGGCAAGGTTGATAAGTGAATTGATGTGTGACGGATTGGGAGCTTGCCTAGGCCATTGTCCTCAGGGAGCGATTGAAATTGAAAAACGCGAAGCCGAAGAATACGATGAAGTGACCGTAATCAAACAAATGATTCCAAAAGGTGAAAACTTGTTGATCGCCCACTTGAAGCATTTAAAAGATCATGGCGAAACCGGATTCTTGCAGGACGCCGTTTGTTACCTGAAAGCCAACGAAGATGCCCTGGATGTAAATGTGTCAGCAATTATCAGCGAAGTGCATAACAGTAAGCCCGGGGGCCAAGAGCAAAGTGGTGGATGTGGAGGCGGATGCCCAGGATCGGCTCCGGTAAGTTTCGAAAAACCGGCTTTCATGATGGCTCCTGAAGCTACGGCTACCCATTCGGGGGAATCTGAACTACAGCAATGGCCGGTACAGATGCACCTGATCAATCCGGCTGCCGGGTACTTTCAGGGAGCTGACCTGTTGGTTGCTGCCGATTGCGCCGCCTTTGCGCATGGTAGTTTTCATCAAACATTTATAAAAGGAAAGAAACTAGTTATAGCATGTCCCAAATTGGATGAAGGAAAATCGATTTACTTGGAAAAATTGATACGATTGATTGATGAGTCAAAAGTGAACACCGTAACGGTAGTTATCATGGAAGTTCCATGCTGCGGAGGATTATCGCAGTTGGTAAAGATGGCTACTGAACGTGCGAGTAGAAAAGTTCCGGTAAAAGAAATTGTTGTTGGAATACGAGGGGATGTATTGGCTGAAGAGTGGGTTTAATGAAGAGTGATAGCCGGGGACAAACCTTGTCTCCGGTTCCTTTTACCACCCCAAAAATCAAAAAACACAAGAACCTGTTTTTAGGATTTGCCAGAAAGAAGGATAGACTTGGATGGCAAAAGATTCCGAAATAAATTCGGAATGACCTAGTCATGGGTTTTGAGCAATAACGCAAAAAAAAGTAATTCAAAAATATAATAGAATTTAGTTATGGAAAATATGTTTTGTTTTCAGTGCCAGGAGGCAGCAAAAGGAGTTGGATGTACAATTAAAGGAGTTTGTGGAAAACCAAGTGATGTAGCAAACCTACAAGACACGCTTCTTTTTGTGTTGAAAGGAATCTCCATTTTAAATACCGATTTGAAAACCGTTGGTAAAGCTGATAAAAAAGCAAACAAAGTCGTGTTTGACGGATTATTCAGCACCATTACCAATGCCAACTTCGATCATACGGCATTCGTTATCCGCATCAAAAAATCATTGAAATTCCGCGACGAACTGAAAGCCAAGGTAGCAGAAGCCGGCTTAACGATCAGCGATCATGAATCAGTTCATTGGACTGCAAAAACCGGAGAAGAATTTGAAGCCAAAGCCAGCGAAGTTGGTGTTTTAAGCGAGCAGAATGAAGATGTTCGTTCGTTGAAAGAGCTAATCATTTACGGTTTGAAAGGTTTAGCTGCTTATGCAGAACATGCATACAATCTGGCTCATGAAAAACAAGAGATTTTCGACTTCATGATGGAAGCACTGGCCAAAACAACTAAAGACTTGTCGGTTGACGAACTCGTTGGATTGACTTTGGAAACCGGTAAATTTGGGGTTGATGTTATGGCTCTGTTGGATGCTGCCAACACCAGCACTTATGGAAACCCTGAGGTGACAAAAGTAAACATTGGCGTGCGTAATAATCCGGCTATTCTGATTTCGGGACACGACATGCGCGACATGGAAGACCTGTTGAAACAAACCGAAGGTACGGGAGTGGATGTGTATACCCACAGCGAAATGCTGCCAGCCAACTATTACCCTGAATTCAAAAAATACAAACAACTAGCTGGGAACTACGGAAATGCCTGGTGGAAACAAAAAGAAGAGTTTGAGTCGTTCAACGGACCAATCCTGTTTACCACTAACTGTATTGTGCCACCATTGGAAAAAGCAACTTATAAAGATCGCATCTACACAACCGGCGCTAGTGGATTGACTGGATCTATCCATATTCCGGATCGCAAAGAAGGCGAAATGAAAGATTTCTCAGCGATCATTGAGCATGCCAAAAAATGTGCGACTCCAACCGAAATTGAAACCGGAGAGATTGTTGGAGGATTCGCTCACAACCAGGTATTCGAACTGGCCGAGCCAATCGTTGAAGCTGTGAAAACCGGTGCTATCCGTAAATTCTTTGTGATGGCCGGTTGCGATGGACGTATGATGAGCCGCGACTACTACGAAGAGTTTGCTGCCAAATTGCCGAACGACACCGTGATCCTGACAGCAGGATGTGCCAAATACCGTTACAACAAATTGCCTTTGGGCGACATCAACGGTATTCCACGTGTAATTGATGCCGGACAGTGTAACGACTCGTACTCATTGGCTGTAGTTGCCTTGAAACTGAAAGAAATTTTCGAGCTGGAAGATGTGAACGAGCTACCAATTGCTTACAACATTGCCTGGTACGAACAAAAAGCGGTGATTGTTTTATTGGCGCTGCTTTCTCTGGGAGTGAAAAACATTCACCTCGGACCAACATTGCCCGCATTCCTGTCGCCAAACGTCGTGAACGTATTGGTAGAGAACTTTGGCATTGCCGGAATTACAACCGCTGATGAAGATATCAAACTGTTTTTAGAAGACGCTGTTGCATAATTAAGAAGACATGCAATGAGAACTGCTTGATTTGGGAAGAATAAAAGGGCATCCGGTTGGGTGCCCTTTTGCTATTTTACGGAAAAAATTACTCTTGGAAGATGAAAAATCTGCCAACTGGAATCGAAAATCATTAATAGGGGAGCGGTCAAACGTTTGAGGAAAGATCGGGAGTAAGGGAGACAACTCTTTTTTTTAGAGTCAATTTTAATGTTGCGTTTTGACAGATCGGAAATTTGAACTTGATTTAATACCTTTACCTGGATTCAAAAATGGAACCAATGGTTCGAACACTCGCGAAAATAAGTCTCATATTGCTGATTATTGTTGCCTTGCCCATTGGGTTCTTCTTTGTTCGGGAGCTTTCGGCACTGAGCAAAAATGAACAAATGGTTGAGCGGGTTTTCAGCACTCAGCTCGAATCAATTCTATATTCCATCAATCAGTATTCTGAAAATGTGGTGCAACATTGGAAACAGAGTCTGGATCAGCCGATTGAGCCTGAAAGTGGAATCATGAAAGGACTGGTTGAAAACTTGTTTCAAAATAATCAAGCAATTCTTGCCGTTCGTTTCTCCGATACCACTACGTCAGAAGAACAAGCGCAATATTTTAATGATTCAATTTTTGCAATCGATACAGAAATACCGAGAAAGAAGATAGAGGTGTTACGAGGTTTTCTGGAGGAAAACTACCAACGGGTTGAGATAGAGCCTTCGGGAGATTATCTTATTTTTTACTTCCTGCCAAAAAGTAAAAATGGCGAACAAATTTGCCAGTTGATAATCGATCCGGATTTATTTATTCAGCAAAATCTGAGACCAACAATGCAGAAAGTTGCTCAGGATTTATTCTACATCAGTATTTCCGATTCCATTTCAGGAGAAGTGTTATTCGAAACTGATCGGGAGAATGAGTTGTCGCATTCAGTTGAAAAAGCCACAATGTGGTATTTGCCAACTTCCAAACTGGGCATTCATTTAAAAACAAAAACAATTGAACAGCTGGCCTCGGAACGCACACAGCGCGATAATTATATGCTATTAGGAATGGGTCTTTTTGTAGCTATGGGTTTTATTTTCGTGTTTATTAATATTCGGAAGGAGATGAAATTGGCTGAATTGAAATCTGAATTTGTGGCGAATGTGTCTCACGAAATTCGAACGCCATTGGCACTCATTAGCATGTATGCTGAAACCTTATTGTTGAAGCGAATCAAAACCGAGGAAAAAAAAGAAGAATACTTGAAAACCATTCAACAGGAAAGCACTCGATTGACCGGCATTGTAAATCGTATTTTGAATTTTTCGCGTATTGAAAAAAATCGGGTCAAATACCATTTTGAGAATATTGATTTAAAGCAGGTTATTCCAGAAATTGTGCACTCTTTTGATTCGCATTTTGAAACCGCAAACATTCACTGTCACCAGGAATCTTTCGAGGGTTCAGTATGGGTACAGGCCGATCGGGAATCATTAAAGACAATAGTTGGTAATTTGTTGGACAATGCGATTAAATACAGTGATGCTGAGAAAAAAATTGTGCGTGTACGAATCCGAAAGAAAGCAAAACAGATTTGGATTGAGGTGGAAGATAATGGAATTGGTATCTCAGCCAAAAATCAGAAACACATATTCGAGCAGTTTTATCGGGTTACTGAAGGCGATTTAGCACATAAAGCGAAAGGTTCTGGTTTGGGATTAAATCTTGTAAAAAGGATTATGAAAGCTCACGGAGGAAGCGTGGTAGTGCGTAGTAAGCTGGAGGAGGGAAGTACATTCATTTTAAAATTTCCAGAAAAAAAGTAGTACCATGTCAAGAATATTGATTGTTGAAGATGAACAGGCTATGATGATCGGCCTACGCGATAATCTGGAGTTTGAAGGTTACCAGGTAGATACTGCTGATCGTGGAGATGATGGGCTGAAAAAAATTTTATCGGGTAATTATAATTTGGTTCTATTGGATGTGATGCTTCCCGGAATGTCAGGATTTGACGTGTGTAAAAAGACCAGGGCCGCCAGTATTGAAACGCCAATTATTTTATTAACTGCACGCGGTGAAGAGCTTGACAAAGTCCTTGGTTTGGAGCTCGGTGCCGATGATTATGTCACCAAACCATTCAGTTTGCGAGAACTACTAGCTCGAATAAAAGTAATTTTACGTCGCGCCGGAGGTAGAGTTCAAAAAGATACTGATTTGATTACAATTGGCAATATTAGTGTTTCTTTTGAGTCATACGAAGCTTTTAACGCGAGCGATGAGCAGGTGAAAATGTCACACAAAGAGTTTGAAATTCTCCACTATCTCTGCAGTCACAGCGGAAAAATAGTTACTCGCGATGATATTTTAGACCATGTGTGGGGAGTGGATTATCAGCCTACGTCTCGGACAGTCGATAATTTCATTGTTCGCCTTCGCAATAAAGTTGATACTCCGGAAAACCAGCATATCATCACCGTACACGGGGTTGGCTATAAACTGGTGCTTTAATTTCACAGTTTAAATTTAAAATCTCAAATTAATGTTTGATCTTAGATGGCTGATTAACGCTCTATTGGTGAGAATGTTGATCAGGTCGACCTTGTTTCTCCCCTCTTCCAATTTCTTGCTCTGTGACAATTCTGTGACATCTTGTGGTAAGATATGATATTGGTTTGACATCGGGGTTACATCTGTGCTTTTACTTTGTATCTGAAAATAATAGAAAACAGAAACATTTAAAAGCTCAAAACAATGAAAGCAAGAAAGACAACATTCACATTGATTATTGCATTTGTAATGATGACCGGCCTGGCATTTGCAGGGGAGACTGAAACAAACATGGCAAAAAAAGAACTACTTCATGAAATCAGCAGTAGCTTGAATGATGGAATTAAAGATTGGAACAATTATTTCTATCAAAACGACATTAATAAGGTCGATGAAAAAGTTAGAGTATATATCGTCGTTAACAAGGATCAATCGTTGAAATTGATTCGTGTCGTATGCAAAAACCCTGATGCTACCGGATATGTGAAGCATATTTTCGGGAGTGAAAAGATGAAAGCTGATAAAGCTCTTGTGGGGACGGCTTATTGCTTTAATTTAAGCTTGCAATATATTGCTCAGTAATTTGAAGGCAGCGTTTTCGGATTGATTTTGTTTATTAACTTTAAAGTACTAAAAAAGCTCACTCGGTCATGTCCATTAAGGTAATAACAACAAGTATATTTTTTTTGATATTCGTTCATTCTATCGAACTAAAAGCTTCAGATTGGAAATCGTTGGTTGGTTTGAGGGGACGTTGGCTTTTTACCGTGGGCGATGATCCTGAATGGGCTAGGCCCGGAGCCGACGTTAGTGATTGGGATACGATTGATGCTCCTTGGGAATGGGAGCACTATTATGAAGGCTACAATGGATATGCGTGGTACCGTAAATACTTCAGTATATCTAACTTGTCGGAAACTGAATTTGTAGACCTATTTCTTGGGGTTATCGATGATGTGGATGAAGTCTTTGTCAATGGTTATAAAGTAGGACAAAGCGGAGACTTTCCTCCAAACTACAAAACTGCTTATAACCAGGAACGGCACTACCTGGTTCCAACAAAAATTTTGAATAATAGTAAGAATTTGATTGCAGTTCGGGTTTATGATGAAGGACTTGAGGGTGGCTTTGTAAGGGCTGATAGATTTGGCTTTTACGATGATCGTGATCAGGCTCGAATGGCCATTAATTTGAGAGGTACATGGAAGTTTACGACTGAGAACTTTGGAGATATGCATAATCCTCGGAGTAGTGAGGAGCGTTGGCATGATATATACGTGCCCATGACCTGGGAGAGCCAGGGGTATGAGGGGTACGACGGACGGGCTTGGTATCGAAAACGTTTCTCAGTGCCTGAAAGATTGAAAGGACAAGATCTCTATATAGTGCTTGGAAAGATTGACGATTTTGATGAAGTCTATTTGAATGGTGAACTGATTGGCGAAGTTCAGGATTTAAATAATTATTCCCGATTTCAACGTGATCAGGTTTGGCAACTCTATCGGATTTATGAAATACCATCTCATTTACTGAGAAGTAAAAATATGATTTCAGTAGAAGTGCTGGATAGTCACGGAGAGGGTGGAATTTATGAGGGGCCCATCGGAATTATGAAAGAGACAGATGTCCAGTCTTTTCGAGAAAAAATAAGATGGCAGCGTCAGGATAGTGGTTGGAATTCATTTTTTAAGGAGCTGATCCGTCTATTAGATTAAGTATGAGGAGTTCGTATACCATAAAGGGAGTAGTAAGTATCTTATCGGTGCTATTAATAGCAACGTCAAGTTTTGCTTTTAATTCGGATGAAAAAGACTTGAGCGGTCAGTGGAAGTTCCGGATTGGAGACCGCTATGAATGGGCTACTACCGGGTATGATGATTCGGATTGGGATGACATTCGGGTGCCTGCACGGTGGGAAGATGAAGGTTTTCGTGGGTATGATGGTTATGCTTGGTATCGAACCACTGTGAGGGTCGGCGGTGAACTGAAAGATAAAGTGATGGTGCTTGAACTTGGCTATATCGATGATGTAGATGAGGTGTTTGTCAATGGAGTGAAAGTAGGACAAACAGGATCATTTCCTCCTAATTTATCAACAGCTTACAATGCCTTGAGAAAATATCAAATACCTTCAGATGTGCTTCAAATTGGAGAAGAAAACCTTATTGCTGTTCGAGTTTACGATAGTCATTTGGAAGGTGGCATTGTCTCAGGGAATGTTCGTCTTTTCTCGGCAGGAGTGATACCTCCTTTTCAAATAAATATGACTGGTTCGTGGTTGTTCAACAAAGGGAAGAAATTTAATCCGGCTGATCATAGGAAAATTCAAGTTCCAGGAGTATGGGAAAACCAAGGATACAAGAATTTAGATGGTCATGCTGTTTACGCAAAAAAAATAAAGATTGCCGGCGATCTGGTATCGCAACGATTGGTTTTATTAGCTGGTAAAATTGACGATGCTGATATGTTGTTTATAAATGGCGAGTTAATAGCTAGAACGGGCGATTTTTCTGGTTGGGGGCGCAATGAATTTTATAATGAATTTAGAAATTACTTTATCGCTCCTGAAACCTTCAAAGCAGGGGTGGAAAATCTCATCGAAATCAGGGTTTTTGATAGCGGACACGATGGAGGAATTTATGAAGGGCCAGTAGGCATTATGACACAAGATGATTTCAGGAAGTACTGGAAATCAAAACGACGAAATTAGTTTTTTGCGAATAGTTTTTTTTAAGATTAGATTTAATGTTTACACTGAATAGCAGGCTGAGATCAGTCTGCTATTTTTTTTGCTTGGTGCTATTGGTTTTATATCCGGTATTACCACCTTCGTATAAACCATTTTGAAGTGCTTTTGATAATTTTATAGATTAAACTCGTACAGGTATGGTGCTTTGTGGGCACCTCCTGTTTTTCTTTCGTCCAACTTGTTTAATATTTTGTACGAAAGAATTTTATGCTGAAAGTTTCGACGATCCTGCGTTTTCCCCAACAGGGTTTCGTAAAGCTTCTGATGGGACATCGTGAATTTTGGAGGCAGCAGATTATATCCGATAGGCTGGTAGTTTAGCTGAAGACGAAGTGTTTCAAGCGCGCTGGTTATAATTTGGTTGTGGTCAATAATGAGTCATCAACTTCATCAATACTTTGCCATTCACAACGATCTGAGAAAAAATCGGGAGTAGGTTCGACTTGCGAAAAATTGATCAGCGCATATTAACCGACTGAGATTAACCGATTTGAAAACCGCTCAAAGCTGGAATTGCTTCCCGGATCTGATAGTTCTTTTACAGCGGGGTTTTCGCGCGAACGATTTGGGTCGCTAAATACGCTAAACTGTTTCAAGAAAATTCATTTGTTTCAAAATGCATGATTCTATTTTCCTTCTGATAAAATTTGCCAATACAAATAAAATAATTTCTGCTCCTTGTTTGATTAAAAAAAAACTATCATCGTGTTTAAGTGCAATAGCAAAGATGCTGACGATCGTTTTCTTTCCTACTTTCGCAGTTTGATACATACGATCTAAATCAAACAACAGATTATCCTCCTTTGCAGGAGGAATAATTCTTTAAAATCCTTTTCTTTGTATGATTTGACACTTATTTAATATTATATCTTAGCTTGATGGAATAAAACACTATTCAGTAGTATTTAACATCTCAAGTTGTTTTGGATCCTGTCATTTTTTCTTGAACAGTTTATAATGAACACAAAACACCCAACTAAACGAAGCTATTCTTCCCTTGAGAAATTTGCACTGCATTTACATCCAAAAATGATCGATGAACGTGCGGTTGCATTTAACCGGACTTTTGGTTTGGGAGGTATATGCGCACTATTATTTGTTATTTTGGCGATAACGGGGATGATCCTGCGTTTTTCCTATATCCCAACGGTTGAGCATGCCTATGATTCGATTACGAATTTAAACACCCATACGATCTTCGGAGGGTTATTACGCAGCCTGCATCATTTGTCTGCAAATTTACTGGTGATTACTTCATTTCTACATTTGTTACGCGTGTATTATTCTCAGGCGATATTCAAAGAGAGAGCTGAAAATTGGATTTATGGACTTGTTTTGATGTTTCTGGTTATGGCATCAAGTTTTACCGGTTATCTATTGCCATGGGATCAACTTGCCTATTGGGCAATAACTATTTTCATCCAGATTTTTGAATACATCCCGCTTTTTGGGCATTCTTTAGCAAATTTCATTCGCAGTGGCGAAACCTTGAATTCGAATACCTTACTTAATTTTTACAATTTACATACTGGTGTTCTGCCTCTTTTATTCGTGTTTTTTGTGAGTGTGCACTTTTGGTTGGTCCGCAAAGCAGGAGGGGTGGCATTACCCGAGGAGGAAGAGACACAGAAGGTTCCGGTGATCCCAAACTTGGTTGTAAAAGAGATTATGGTCGCTCTTTTGCTTGTCGCGGGTTTATTTTTAGTTGCCGTTTTTTATTCGGCGCCACTTTTAGATCAGGCTAATCCAAACCATAGTCCAAACCCGAGTAAGTCGCCTTGGTATTTTTTAGGAGCCCAGGAGCTTCTGCTCCATGTACATCCGGCTTTTAGTGCGGTCATCATCCCGGGTTATCTGCTTTTGTTTTTTATTACGGTTCCTTATTTGAACTATAAGAATCTAAACATTGGAGTTTGGTTCAATTCACCGGAAGGGAAAAAACTAGTGATTCATTCAGCATTATTTTCATTTTTTTTCACTTTCGGATTGATCTATTTGCTTGATCATTTTTTGCATTTTGATGTGTGGTTGAGCTCTTTCCCTTCATGGATCAGTATTGGCATAGTTCCTTTTTTATTATACGCAATTCCTGTTGGCTCATTCCTTTTTTACGGATTTAGAAGATACAAAGTGCACAATACAGAAGTGATCATGGCCTCAACAACGGTAATCATGGTATCATACCTGACGATGTTGTTAATATCGCTTTTACTAAGAGGCGAAGGGATGTTGTTAATTTTTTAACGCTGCGGATATGAAATTTAACAGGAGACGGTTTATTAAACGATTACTTGTGGCAATTGCATCGGTTGAAGCATTGTTCTTAATCAAAGGCGGTATCGCCAATAAAGCCAGGTTGTCTGAAGATAAAAAGCTGGTACGGGTTGGGAGATCCGATTCGTATGAAAAGAATCATGTGTATCCTTTTTTGAACCATCATTTTTATTTAAAGCGGTTTGAAGATGGCGGATTTATGGCACTATCCATAAAATGTACGCATTTGGGATGTGTGATCAATCACAATACGAAGACAGGTGGCTTTAATTGTCCGTGCCATGCATCACAATTTGGCCCTGATGGAGAGGTGATCTCTTCACCCGCCACTCGCCCGCTTGATTACTACCCAATAACTATTAAAGACTGTGAGCTGTATGTTGATACCAGTATTGTTAAAAGACGAAAATCATTTTTGAAGTCGCAATTAACCTATGTTTGATTAGTGCGGATAGAAATAATAGATACGATGTATAAAAACGATAAAGTATATTTAGTTTTTTAGCAAATGCATTCAAATACAATTTAGCAGACATGAAAAATCGTAAAATATTTGAAAGAATAAGTTTTATAGCCATTGGTGTTTTGGTGGCGTCTATGCCATTGTATTTGTTTGTTAATAAAATTATTATGGGTGGTCAGGAGCTGCCTTCCGGACCTCAGTTTGTTGGACGGGAAACCTGTATTGAATGCCATCTGAACGAGTATAATGATTGGGTAGGGTCGGATCATGATAAAGCCATGGATCATGCAAATGACTCGACCGTTTTGGGTGATTTTAACAATCGGAGCATCGAGTATAACGGCATGGCTCATAAAATGTATAAACGGGATGGACGATTTTATGTGTTAACCGATGGTGAAAGCGGCCGTTTGGAAGAGTTTGAAATTAAGTATGTCTTTGGTTATTACCCGTTACAGCAATATTTGGTTGAGTTTGACAAGGGACGACTACAGACCTTGTCGCTTACTTGGGACTCGGAACATAACGAATGGTATCACATGGCAGAAGCTATTTACACAGATGAGATTGTCAGTCACGGAAACTGGTTGCATTGGACTAATCAAGCTCAAAATTGGAACTCCATGTGTGCAGACTGTCATTCAACCAACTTGGAAAAGGGCTATGATGTTGAAAATGACAGCTATCATACAATTTGGAGTGAAATTGATGTTAGCTGTGAAGCATGTCATGGTCCGGCCTCAGAACACCTAAAATGGGCGGCAAAGGCAGAATATGCAAGAGATATACATAGTAATTATGGATTGGCTGTTCAAACTAGCGATATTGATAATAAGACCTATGTAGACTTGTGCGTAAGGTGCCATTCCCGCAGATTGACTTTGGGCGATTTTAACCATAGCGAGGATATCTATAATCACAGTATTCCGGTTTTACCGACCGGAGAATCCTATCATATTGACGGGCAGGTACTCGATGAAGATTACGTTTATGGATCATTCACTCAAAGTAAGATGTATATGCGCGATGTCAAGTGCAACGACTGTCATAATGTTCATAGCACTCAACTTTTATTTGAAGATAACCGGTTGTGTACACAATGCCATCGTGCTGACGATTATGACACGTACAGTCATCATTTTCATAAAAATGAAGGAGAAGACGGAGAGGCAGTTGTTGCAGATGACGGTGTAAAGTTTGACGTTGGAGAAGGTACCCGCTGTGTTAATTGCCATATGCCGGCTCAATTTTATATGAGTGTTGATTATCGCAGCGACCACAGTATCCGCATCCCGCGTCCGGATTTAACTAAAGAGCTGGGGACCCCAAATGCATGCAACCAATGTCACGATGAGAAGTCTGTTGATTGGGCCATTGAATATGTCAATAAATGGCACGGTGTTGGTCGCCCATACCAGTATGGAATTGCTTTTAAGGAAGCTTTAACCGGAAGTGATGAAGGATATGAAGCCTTAGTGAATACCTATAGGGACAACGTATATCCTGAAATAATAAGAGCAACCGCATTGGAGTTTTTGGGCTCATATTATCCCGTCCGAGGGAAAGAGCTTTTAATTGAAGCCTTAGGCAATGCCAACAATCATATCAGATATAATGCGCTGCATAATTTATCCATTACCGATGAGAAAACGTTGAGTGTGGTTTTAAATTTATTAAATGACCAAACAAAAGCGATTCGCATCGAGAGTGCAATATTGCTCAGTGCCCTCGATCAGGTACAAATTCCGGCAAAATACAAGTCAGCCTATAATAAGGCCAAAGCGGAGCACTTGTCCTATTTAGAGTATAATTCTGACTTCCCGACAGGTAAATTTAACCTGGCGAACTTCTACTATAACAATAATGAGATCAACAAAGCAGAAGAATTCTTCATAAGAGCTTTAGAGCAAGATAGTTTGCTGCATCCTGTGAAAGTAAACCTAGCCATGTTGTACTATACCAAAAAAGAGTATGCAAAGGCAGAAAACTTATTTCGAGACTACTTAAACCACTACCCGGAAGATGGAAATACGTTATTTACTTATGCTTTATTTCTGGCAGAACAACAACAATATGATGAGTCTTTGGAATATCTGGTGAGAGCGGCTAAATACTCTCCAAATAATGCCAGGGTCATGTACAATACAGCGATGATGTTTGATTTTAAAGAAGACTATCCTCGTGCTGAAATCTATTTAAGTAGAGCAATTGAAATTAGTCCGATGGATTCAAATTACTACATGGCTTTGCTTAATCTGCACGTCAAGTATCGGCAGAGCAAAAAAGCGAAGGGTGTTGCCAGAACGATATTGGATCAATTCCCCGATATTCCGAACAAAGAGCAAATCGAAGCGATCATTCAAAGGTAGACAACTGAAATTCATAAGATAAGCATTTCTGCTGACTTAGTTTCCCTTTCCAATAACGTGTCGATCGTTACCCCTCTTGGATTGGTCAACAAAAATACCGACTGAAACTTTAGCTTTGTGCTAGCCCGTGGAAATATGATTCAGTTTTTTTTGATTGCATTAATAACAATTTCCGGAACTCTCATTGGCTTTCGGCTTATGCTGTTGACAAATGCTGTTTCGGAAGTTGCGGTGCAAACCAATTCGTTCTTTTCGTTTATAATTTCAAATCGAAACGAAAAGCGAGTGCAAGGTTCTTCTTCGATGTATGTTTTTACCATAATTAACTCATCGTAGCCAACCGGTTTTAAGTAACGAAGATTCATACTGATGACCGGGAGCATGATGTTTTGTTCTTCAAGAACTTTATCATCAATACCTATTTCCCGAAGTAGCTCAGTTCTGGCTTGATGACAATAGCTCACATAGTTGGCATGATAAACATACCCCATCTGGTCAACCTCGCCATAACGTGTACGCAGCTTTATGTAAGCCGCTATTTTTCTTTTCTCTAAGTTCATAATGATTCAAAATTCGCACAAATATATAAAACATATGTTCTTTAATGTAGAGAATTTCCCTTAATGTTGACTGATTAGAGTGAAAAAAGCTGTGACTGGCAATAGTCACAGCTTTAATCTGAAGAAAAAATAAGATGAGTAATTCAACTCATTTCTAATCTTCTTCGTGTGGGTTTTCACCATTCACTAGAACAACTTCGATAAACTGATGCGATTCGTTTCCAGTAATGTCGGTACAATAGATTCCGAAATAATAATCTCCTTGAGCAGTTCCAATGCCACCAATTGTTTCAGGAATCACAATTTCATGATGATTCCCCATTGTATCGTTGTGTTTTGTCCAATCCAACGACTTGGTAACCTGACGTGCTTAGTTCGTTTTGAGCAATTCGATTTTGGTCGAGAGCTGATTTATGGTTGATAAAAATGCTGGTGTTCCGAAATCTTTTGCTTTTCGAATTAATCTGGTATTGAAGCTCAATAAAAACATTTGCCGGAGGCATGAATGGTAACGGATAGCGCTGTTTTGTGTTTTTTGACTGCTGTTCGTTTCTGATGTATTCATTATTGAACTGAGTATTCCATCGCTGCCAACATCTTTTTATAAATCGAATCTCAATCCTTGCTAAAACTGCCTTTGTTTGGGAGTAGCGGTAGATCTGTCCGGCATGTGGAAGCTTTGACCATTCTCCCGTCGGGTTTAAGTATAGATAGTTCGAAAAGTAGTAAATATATGGATTAACTTCCAGCTGAAAATTTTCAGTTTTCAACTCTATTCCAGCATCGGCATAATACCCGTTTTCAGTTGATAGTTGATTGTAGCCATGTCTGAACGATCCACGATGGATTTCTTTGGTCGACAGTTCAATAGGGGGGGCGAAATGCTTTCCCCAGGTTCAGTCTTGTCGAAATTATCTTTGACGGTTTCAACACAATACCAAAGAGCCAACTGAAGTTCTGAAATTGTTTGCTTATTTTAGTGCTTCTTGTAGCATATTGGCGTGCCTCTTCTTCTTCGGAGCCTGAACTGATGAGGTAATCTTCCAGAAACCTATCATAGAATTCTTCAGTTCTAACAAGACTCAAATCATAACGTAATCCTAAATGAATATTCAGTTTCGGATTTACTTGATATTCATCCTTTATGAAAAGCCCGGATAAGTAATTCGTGTATTCAGATACGAAAAAGCTATAACCATCAATGGTATTTAATTTCCACTGATTTTGTATTCCTGCCGAGAGAAAATTTCCATTTAAATTGTAAATGTTCATTTTTAAGTTTGCCTGATAGGTTTTAAGGTTGAAATTTAGTTTCAGATCCGGATTCACTGTTGGAGCAGTTTGCCCGGAATAATGAGTGTGGAACTGACTCCATTCGCTTCGGTTGTTATCCAGAAAGGCCAAGTCAGCTTGAAGTGAAAAATTAATAAAGTGAAGATTGGTATTACTAATCACTTTGTAATGGGTTGTTTTCTGAAATGGGAAGTCAATGTTTCTCTTGTCATGGTCGTCTTGTACTCTCGCTAAATTGGGAATTCCATGCGAACCGGGAAAGAATCCGGTTTTTTGGAAGACGCTGCTAAATGCGATCGAGCTTTTAACTTGGTTTTTGATGATTCCAAGCTGCCCCGAAACGTAATATTTTTTACCAGCCGTATTTTTCAGGTATTGATTGAAAATCGGAATTTTCCGCGACAAATAAATAATTGTATCTGTTGGTATTTGATAGTCGCAAAAATCTAAAATAGTGCCTCGCGCTTTGAGGTAAATATGGTTGTTTCGAATCTCAATATTGGCGGACAAACCGACGAGGTTATTTACTGATTTCCCCAGTAAATTAATTTCTCCTGATGTTTGAGCAGGAGCAGGAGGGAGGTTGCCATTAATATTAATATAGCCACCAATGGCATCGCTACCATATTCAATGGCTGACGGACCTTTTACTCCTTCGGCAGTTTCAACAGCAAATGGATCAATTTCAAGATCATGATCAGCTCCCCATTGTTGTCCTTCTTGTTTGATGTCGTTTTCACTTACCACCACTCGGTTTAAGCCCAATCCACGAATGACAGGTTCCGAAATATTGGAGCCGATATCCATTGAATTAACTCCCGAAAGCTGATTTAACTCCCGAATGAAAGTGCCTGATTGAGTTTTGGTCAGGAATTGCTTGCTTAAAGTTTCTTGTTTTAAAGCTCCGGCCTTTGTTAGTCCTTTCCCCTGTATTAAAATTTGCTGAATAAGTTTATTTTCGGGTTCCAGCTGAATAACAATACGAGTAGACGACGGAAGCTTAATAATTGTATCAAGCTGATTATAGCCGATAAACGAAACCTGCAGTTCGACTTTTTTATCAACAATATGCTTCAACGAAAAAACTACCATGATTGTCGGTGGTTGTAAAACGATTTTGATAATGGATATGACATCCTGGTAAAGCCAGTTGATTTTCATCAATCACCCAGCTCTTCAGTTTGTATTCTTGCGAAAATACAAGAACAGGCATGCTTAAAATAAGCACAGCCATCGCAATAGATTTTTTCATACAATGAAAGAAATTGAATTAAGGATAGCAAGATAGGGGGTGCCTATAGTCGGAATACCACATCACTAACCAGAATTTAATTAGTTGTATAATTATTGATAAAAGGAATCTGGCTATTTTAGAAAGTAGCCGGAGGTGCCCGAAGAGAGATCCCTTTGGATATGGCAATTTCGGGCTGGAGAATAGCTGGTGTGCTGATTAGTCCAAAATGGAGTGGTCGGGCAAAATTGAGGTGATATATTTTAGCTGGGTTGAAGCTTGTAAACACATAGTCGCAGATTAAACACCTCTCCGCCGACGAATCGTATGTTGCATGATCATTTTCGTTGTGGAATCCTTCAGAATGCAAGTAGACATGATCTTCTTCTTATAGCGCATGATGAAGCACGATATGAACTGATTGCATTAAAATTGGAAATGCAAAAATCAGGGCAAGTATACCCGCAATATGTTTACGCAAAAAGATCATTGCTGCAAAGCTATCAGATAAAATCGGAATATTTAACCGGTTTATTTTATTGTTGATAAATATAAAAATCGTTTTAAAAAAGATGTTTATACAATTTGGACATTTTCTTTATCCTTTTCTTTTGACTTCCTCCAACTTGGGCGCGTCAGTAATTTCGATGCTATTTTTACTGGTTTTTATTATTCCACTGTCCTGAAACTCTTTCATGGCTCGAGTTACACTCTCACGGGTTGTTCCAATCAATGAAGCAAACTCTGTCATGGTTAGGTTTAACGAAAATGGATTTTTGTTGTAAACTTTCTGCCTAAAATACAATAATGCATTGGTCAGTCTTCCAGGGAGTTGCTGCTTAATGTTGTGGATTAGCCGTTCAAAGTAATTCATTTCATCATCGAAAATATAAGAGATTATCTCAGTAGCAAACATCCCATTATTCTCGAGTAATTTTTAAAACGGCTTGATTTCAATAAAGCAGACCTCGGATTGAGTTATGGCATAGGCTGAAAAATAATTTGAGTTATATGAAAGATTAAGATTGTGTAATCCGATATAAGCTCCTTGTTTGTAGACTCCTAAAATGTATTCTTTGTTCCCTGCTCCCTTTTTACTCAGTTTTACAAATCCATCTCTAATGTAGGTGATGTACTTGGCAGGACCATTTTCCTTAAATAGAAGTTCCCCCTTCGAAAAGCTAACTTGCAAGCATCCTTTTCCCAGTAAGTCTAGTTCATGCGGATTGAGCAAAGAGACTGAGGTTGATTTTATTCGGCAATTCCGGCACTTTATATCTGATGATTCCATTTTCTGATTGTTGCCTATAGGCACAAAGATATCACATTTGAATGAGATTTATATCACACTCAAATAGAACAAAAGTTTAAATTGAGATTCTATTTTTGAGAACAAAAGGTTATGGTTAAAAAAGTTGCGATCTTAAGTTGTTTTTATTTAGGGATTTGGGTTTTTTCTCTTGTTGCTTAGATTTGGCTTCTATTGTTTTTTGTGGAGTACTAATCTTATACGGTCTTGGGGCAATTGCTTTAACACTTTATCTGGTATGGCCTGCAAAGAACCGACTCTTTGATTATTAGGAGATGAATAAAAGTTGCAATCCGTTAAGTGGTAAGATATGTATCGAGTGGTCTTGCGTGAAGCTTTCATCAAAGACTAAATAGTTTAGCCATCCTTTTATTAAGTTAAAGCTTTGTTGCACACTAATGCCACGATGTTTAGGATTGGAACAATCGTTTAAAACGGTCTGGAAAACAACGTTTTGAAATACCGTGATGGTATTGCTCTTGGTGCGTAGCTTATTTAACTTGAAAAAGATCTTTGCTAGTGTGAATCTACCTTTGGACCAAACGCCAGATCTCCGGCATCACCCAGTCCCGGAACGATGTAAGATTTTACAGTCATTTCATCATCAATGGCTCCCACCCAAAGTGTAACATTATCAGCCTGTATCGTTTCCTGAACGTACTCAACTCCTTTTTTACTGGCAATAATTACGACCAAATGGACGTGGCTTGGTTCTCCTTTTTGAAGTAAAGCTTTATAACCAATTTCCATGGAAGAGCCAGAAGCCAGCATGGGATCAGATAAAATAGCAACTTTTTCATTCAAATCAGGAGAGGCCAAATATTCAAATTCGATGTGAAATTCACCTTTGTCGTCGTATTTTCGATAGGCAGAAATAAAGGCATTCTCGGCTCTGTCAAAAATTTCAAGCAACCCCTGTTGTAACGGCAATCCGGCACGAAGAATAGTTGCCAGCACCGGTTGTTGTTCAAGTTTTGGAACCTTGGCAACGCCTAGAGGTGTCTTCACCTCACACTCTTTAAAATCCAATGTCTTGCTTATTTCGTAAGCAAATAGTTCTCCAAAACGCTGTAGGTTTCTTCTAAATCGAAGTGGATCTTTTTGGATTTCGTGATCACGAATTTCTGCAAGATATTGATTAAAGATCGAATTAGACTCGCTAAGGTTGATAACTTCCATGGTGCATATTTTTGCCGAAAATAGTGAATTCTTTTTTATAAAAAAACCTACAAATGGATGGATGTAGTCACATAATGAAATTATAATGGACAAAGAATATCGTTAGTGGACTTTTATTAACTTGCGTTTTTTCTACTAAATTTTTTTTTTCAGATAAATGATCACGAATATGATAAAGCAACTGTACAAGCAATTCGTTTCGGAAAGGACTAGAAACAATGTTCGAATTAGACTGCGGAAGGCTGTTACTCCTTTCTATTCTGGAGACAAGTACTTTTGTAATTGCTGTAATCGATCATTTCGAAAATTTCTGCCCAAAGGAAATGTTAAACGTTCGAATGCTCAATGTCCTAACTGTGGATCGTTGGAAAGAACGCGTATTTTGAAATTTTATCTCGAAAATGAAACGTCTCTTTTTAAAAATGATTTGAAGGTTCTTCATGTTGCTCCTGAAGATTGCCTTTTTAAGATTTTTAAAAAGCTCAATATAGAATATGTGGATGGTGATATTAACGAGGCGAATGCTACCCACTTAATTGACCTTACTGAAATTCCGTATTCTGAGAATTATTTTGATTTGATAATTTGTTCTCATGTGCTTGGGCATATCCCTGACGAGGCAAGGGCAATTCGCGAGATGAGACGAGTATTGAAAGAAGATGGCACTGCACTAATGATGACATTAATCGATCTGAATTCAGAAATTACTTTAGAAGATAAATCGGTTAATTCTGATTCGCAGCGATTGCTGAATTACGGAGAGTTTGACCTTTGTAGATTGCATGGATTGGATTTTGACCAACGCTTGAAAAGCGAAGGATTCAAGGTGGAAACAATTGATTACTCTGAAACCTTGCCGAAAGAGTATGCTGAAAGATATCAGCTTGGAGATGGGAGTCGAGAGTTGATATTTAGATGCACGAAAGCATAAATAATTAGACAGGAACGTGCTTCCCAAATGTCATTTTTTGCGACCTCGTCGCATTCTTTTTCTATTTAGTTTCTTTTAGTGTAATGTTTGCCCAGTAGTTTTTTTATCTTAAAAGCAAGATATTCTTCTCTTAAAATGTGTTTTGCGCTTAGTGCGCCATTTTGTTCCATTTGTAATCGTTGAAAATGATCTGGTATTTTTTCACATTTAATACCTGCAGTTCCGAAAGTAATATCGCACAAGCGTTCTCTGTTAATCGCTTCAAAAACTGCATCAGAAACTCCAAAATCCGTAAAAGGAAAGGCAAATGCTTTTATTGTTGGGTTGAAATTCGCAATTAGCCATTCCATACTTTCACGGATTTCATCCATTTGCCGTTCCTCATCCAATAGCCAGAACTCGGGGTGATCCCAACTATGAGCTCCTATTGTAAAACCATCCTTGGCGAGCTTCTTTAATTGGTCCATGCTCATGTATGGCTTTTCTTCTTCTAGATATTCTTCCCACTTTAGTCCAATATCTTCCGCAGTTTGATCCAGCGAAAGCAGGTCGGCATAGGTTTTTTTAAGCTCAGTTTTGACACCTTTCTTTGCAAAAAAGCGATTCAGCACAGCGGCTTTGTAGCGATGAAAAAGGTCATGATTGTCGACAAAGGCCGGATTAACAAAAAAAGTAGCCGGAATTCCTTTTTCTTTTAAAATTGGAGCAATTATTTCGTAGCATTCGCGCAATCCATCATCAAATGTTAAATGAAAAGTATTGCGAAGATTTAGTCCAGAGTGCAATTCTTCTAAAGAAATTGGGTCGAAATGATCCAGCAAGAAGTCTAAATCTTGTCTAAATCGTTTTGTAGATGGATAGTTATAGTTGTAGTGAAATGGGTGATCTTTATCACTCACTAAATGGTAGTATGGCAAAAGAATAGGCACCTCTTCTCCTCGGCTCAACTGGTAGACAGAAAAGGGGGACGCTACAATATTTCGTATTTTAGAGATAAACTTCATGATTATTTTTTCATGAGCCTAAGTGGCCATGGCAACTTATTTTTATGAATGTGTTGATAAATTTCAATTTCGGATCCAAATCGTTTGAAAAAATGGGCAATTCCTGGATTTTGAGAGCCTTCAAAATCAAATAATAAATTTTGCTCGCAATTGTCTCGATAAAACTGATGTATGATTGCATACATAGCCCGATGTTTTTTCCCAATTTCAGACGAAACCGAGTTCATGTAATATACTCTTTTTGTGTCAAACAGAAAAAAAGCGGCTCCGCATAATTCATTTTTAGAAGTATAAGCTCCATAAATCACCCCTTTATTGAGCCATAGTGCTTTCAAAATTATTTTGGTCAGTATTGCCTGAGCGTTTTCATCTTCAACCCCCGGATATCTCTTTTTTAGGTTCAAGAGTTCGGAAGGAGCAATTGATTTTACTACAGAGATTGCCTGATTTGCTTTTCTTACATTTCTGCGGGTTTCGGGATGATAACGGTTTTCGATTTTCTCTATTGGAGAATTTAAGGGGAGAATGAAATTTTTTCGTTCTTCAACGATAAAGTCTGAAATTTTGGTTGTGCTTTCTGGACTTAGCGAAAGATGTATATACTTAAAATGATGCGAAATCCATTCCTGCATTTCATTTATAATGTTCTGCGGTGGTGGCGGATATATGGCAATTTGCTGAGAATAAATAGGCTGAGATAAATAAGTAACGCCGAATTTTTTAAATACAGGTAAAGGCATAATATATTCATATTCGCCCCAAACGAGGGCGTACCAATCTGGGCAAACAATATCGAGAAACCAACAACGTGCATAAATACTCGAATTGCTGGATTGCTCAATGCGCATTTCCCACTTTTTTCGGTTGATATTTTTATTGTTGAGGTAGCTAAATTTAAACTTGTTCATCCTTGTATTTAAATGCCTGTTCGGTCATCCTTTCGAATACGGTGCGCCAACCTGCCCATTCTCCTTGATCACTGAGGCTTTCATTATGCCATAAACTTATAAAAGTTCCACCATAATTTCGAATTTCGTCCATTAATTTCTCGATTATCGTCGAGGCCTCATCCGGGGTAAGCTTCAGGTAGTTTTTTAAAGTAATATCCATCAATTGGAATGGATGAATTCGCAATTGAGTTGCCACATCTTTTTTTAGATCGTAAAACCAAAATGAATTAGATGTTCCTGCCCTGAAACCGACCTGGTCTGCATATCCCATGGTATAGTCGTTGGTAATTCCTGCATTGATTAATCGGCGGTATGTTTTAGGCAGTTCGAGTCGAAGAAAATGTTGGCGTGATGATTTGACATCGTTGTGGGTGATTTGCTCCAGAGTTTGAATTTCGTTTGTTAGTTCCCTTCGGTTTCGTGTTGAGCGATAAGATGGATGGATGGATACCTTGCAAAATGAATTTAAATCGCGCACCAACTGTTTTAATTGTTCATTGTGTGGAGATATATTTCGGTCGTATTTACCGGGCTTGCCGAGCAATACAAAAAAATGCAACAGTTCTTCGTGTCCTTTGTATTGATTGCAAATATAGCTATAGGTGTCGTACGGATCTTCTTTCTCGCCCCGGATTACTTTCATCCGTTCCTGGATTTGCTGCCGATCGCCTTTTAGAAATCCTTTAGCAATTGCTCCGAGCGTGCGTTTCCAGCTTTTGTTTTTATATGCCCATGCGTTGTCAATATCAATGGTCGAAAGAAAATCAAATCGGGGAGGGCGGTAATCATATTTAGGATAGTGTGTCTTAATTTTTTGTGCGATTAGCTGTGCCCATTGGTTAATAATCGGTTTGTCTAGCAGATGATTGCGATATAAGATGCTGTGATGAGACGGATATCTGCGATGTTTATCGAGTTGGCGCATCAGATATTCCTCGTATCTGCTGATGATGAAAAAGCTGGCTGCGAAAGGGTCGAAAGGTAAAAATGAACTGGCTGACGATTCAAAAAAATACACTTCATTGTTAAACGAAATGGGAGCAAGAGTTTGATAGCATATTTTACGTTGAAATAAGATCGGGTGAGGAACGATTTTCAGCGGACAGTCCAGTTTGATACCGGAGTAGTTTAGCTTGGGTTGATCACTCTCATCAAATTCCTGCAAATCAGTTGTTAATTTCAATTCAATGTCTAGGATTTCTTCGAAAATAAATTCGAAAGTATATTTTAGCCGATTGGTTATTTCCTGTGTATAAACTAAAAGCATTGTTTTTGATTAAAGTAAACCTTCATCCGTGAAGCTAAGGTACTGATCGTGCGCAATAATTACATGGTCGAGCACTGTAATTTCCATTATTTCGGCCGCTGATTTTATTTTTTGAGTCACTTTTTTGTCGGCATCACTGGCCATGATGTTGCCCGAAGGGTGGTTGTGGCATAAAATCATGGAGCACGCTAATTTTTCAAGCGCTGTTTTTAAGATTAGTTTAACATCAATCACCGTTCCGGTAATGCCACCTTGGCTCACCATGAATTTATCGATCACGGTATTGGATCGGTTGAGTAGCAAGATCCAAAATTCTTCGTGTGGAAGATCTTCCAATAATGGGCGAAAATAATTAGCCGCGTCGGTGCTGTTTGTGATGATTGTTTTAACTGATGCGCCATTTTCCTTTCTTCGTCGGCCGAGTTCCAGAGCAGCCATAATATTTACCGCTTTAGCTTCGCCTATTCCGTTAAACTTTAGTAAATACGAAGCATTCTTTTTACTGAGTAAAGAAAGATCATTGTTAACCGTTAAAAGAATGCGACGGGAGAGTTCAACAGCCGATTCCTTCGAGTTCCCTGATCCGATTAAGATGGCGATTAGTTCAGCCTCGGAGAGTGAGCGAGTGCCATTGGTTAACAGCTTTTCGCGAGGGCGGTCTTCAACAGCCCATTCTTTAATGCTCGGTTTTTTATACATGATTGCTCGTCTGTTTCATTGGTGATAAACTAAGTTATGAAGAATGAAACAAATAGGAAAGCAACAGCTTCAGTTTAGAGCAAAAAAAAACCTCTTCAATTTCTGAAGAGGTTTTTAATTATATCTTGCGTTTTACTTATAACTTACTAATGTGAGCAGCTAATTTTGATTTCAAATTGGCAGCTTTATTCTTATGAATTAAGTTCTTTTTTGCCAATCGGTCAATCATCGAAACAACTTTAGGATACTCTACGGCAGCAGCGTCTTTTTCACTTATTGCACGCAAATCGCGAACTGCATTACGCATCGTTTTCGTAAAGTACTTGTTATGTACTTTCTTTTTTTCGTCTTGACGAATTCTTTTCTTAGCAGATTGATGATGTGCCATTTTTGTTTCTTCTGATAAATAAATTAAGTAGCCCGTAGGGGATTCGAACCCCTGCTACCAGGATGAAAACCTGGCGTCCTAACCCCTAGACGAACGGGCCATCATTTTCTTTCCCTGAAATTGGGACTGCAAAAATAAATCAAATTTTGAAGTCGCCAAATATTTTGTCAGGATTTTTACTGAAATTTTGCATCCTCTACTTTTAGAAGTGCCGTTTTTGATTTCAGCGATGCAAAGAAATGGAAGTTTTTTCTAAAATCAAATAAAAAGTTGAAAAATTATTTCCACTCGACAATCGTTCCTCTTTTTCCATCCAGCAGTTCGTTGGGCATGGCTGCATGAATTTCCTTCCATAGCAGATCAACAAGCTTATTTTTCGCAAAATGGCGTGAGTAAACTAAGCTCACTTCTCTGATCGGAGTTACGTCGCTAAAATGCCGGACGTGGCTTTTTCGGTTTTCGCCCATTTCTACCGATGCCAATTCTGGAATCAGGGTAATTCCGCCTTCTTTGTCGATAATGTTCATCAGGGTTTCCAAAGAACCGGCTTCGAAATAAAATGGTAGCGCTTCGTTGGATGCTCCCTTAAAAGAGCAAAGATTAATGACCTGGTGGCGGAAACAATGGCCATCGCTCAATAGCCAAATTTCGGGAGTGGCAATGTCTTTAACTTTAATGTTTGGCTTGTCGTGAAGTGGGTGCTTCTGATGTGAATAAAGCAGCATTTCTTCGTAAAATATTGGTCGCTCGTTGATTCTTTCTTCCTTAAGCGGGGTCACCAATATGCCAACGTCAAGCAGGTCTCTTTGCAAGTGATCAACAATGTTTTCGGTGGTTAACTCCTGCACCGTGATTTGTATGTTTGGATATTTTCGTTTGTAATTGCCAATAAATAAGGGTAGTAGATAGGGGGCGAGTGTCGGAATAATTCCAATTTTTAGTTCTCCGGAGATTAGGTTTTTGTGATCTTTGACAATGTCGTTTACCTTTTCGGTTTCCTGCAGGACAATACGCGATTGTTGGATAATGCGTTTGCCAACATCAGTTGGGATTAGCGGTTGCTTACTGCGATCGAAGATGATGATTTCTAAATCTTCTTCCAGCTTTTTAATTTGCATGCTTAGTGTTGGCTGTGTGATGAAGCAGTGTTCGGCAGCCCGGCCAAAATGTCTAAACGTATCAACAGCAACAATATATTCCAACTGTGTTAGCGTTATCATGGTTTTTGTATTTAATCTGGTTAAAAGTAGAAAAAAATAGATGAAAACTAATCGCGGGGGCTGAAAAGTTGTTGGCGTTGCCATTCGAAAAGTCCGACGGCCAGCGCATGCGAAATGTTCATTGATTTGCATTTGCCGGTCATTGGAATGTGGACGCTTTGGGTACACTGTCTAATCAGCTCCGTTGGCAGACCGTGCATCTCACTTCCCAAAATAAAAGCAACCTGATCAGGCAATTTGGTTGTGAATAGGTTTGTAGACTGCTCATCGGTTTCGATGGCAACCAATCGATAGTTTTGTGGTAGGTTAGTTATAAATTCTTTTGAGCTCATCCATTTTAGCTGGATGTTTTTATAGCTCATACCGGCTGTTTTCTTAATCGAACTTTCGCGTTTTGGGTTTTCGTCATCCAGTATAATTAAGCTATCACCGCCAATATTATCAACCAGTCGCATTAAACTTCCAACGTTTTGCGGGTTTTTCACTTTCCAAGCAGCAACAATCGGTTTGTCAACTAAATCAGGGTAATGTTGTGACCTAAAAAAAGCGACTGAATTTGTTTCCATCCTAATAATTATTAATTTTCTTTGATGTTGAATTTACGAAGGAAATTATTTTAACGCATTTGTCCATGATCAGAAACCGAGTTTTTTTTGTCATTTTGCTTTCCAGTCTGTTGTTTTCCTGCGGAAAATCGGAGAAAGAATTAGCTGCCGAAAAATTGCAACTTGCCCAAAGTTTGTATGAGTCAGGCGATACTACAGATGCTTTGATGCAGCTGGATACGATTCAGCAGTTTTACAAGGGGGCCATTCAGGCAGTTGTTGATGCGAGTCAGTTTGAGAAGAAAATTTATGCCGACTTGCTTTATCGGGCACAAGATAAAATGGACTCGCTGAACGTTAAACTTGAAAAATTAGAGGGTAAGTTTGTTACCGAAAAAACAGAATTTGATCGCTATACACAATA